>JAGQZQ010000003.1 GCA_020435415.1 Flavobacteriales bacterium | reverse complement strand
GATTTTTCAAACGTTCCTGATCCGACTGCGCCAGAGAATCTTGAGAAACCAACCGGTAGAGGTATCTTTCTTATGAAGAACCTCGCTGATGAAGTGGAATTCTCAGACGATGGCAGGAAGGTTGAGTTAACCTTTCGTCTATCGGGGAACTAACATTCCAATTCGAGCAAAACACCTGATACTTCCCAAACGGGTTATCCATTAGGGAAAAGCCTCTGTCAAGGCAATTATGAAGCATTGCATACGATTTTTCTCCGAGGTTGAAATAAAAGTCAGTGGGTATCGCTCGAGTAAATCCTGGATCATTCATGTATTGGAAGGTTTTCAGCAGGTCGCTGGGAACCTTTGTTTTATTTTGGTTAACGACGAGGGCCTTCTGAAACTTAACCAGCAATATCTCCAGCACGACACCTTCACAGATATTATCACTTTTGATTATTCCGAAAAAGAAGGAGACATCACGGGCGATATTTATATCAGCATAGACCGGGTTTTGGAAAATGCCAGCGAACGAAATCTAAACCCTCTGGACGAGCTGCAGCGCGTTATGGTTCATGGCGTGCTTCATCTTATTGGGTTCAACGATAAAACCCCCGCTCAGAAAAAGAAGATGCGTGCAGAAGAAGATTATTGGCTAAATTTGCGTGATGCCGCGAGGCAAAAGAAATAGGGCTTCTATCGGACTACAAAAAGACTGTCTAAATGATCCGGGTACATCTTCAATAATTCCATGAAGACGTTCTCCACACGCATCTGAATACTATTACATTATCATGTTCCACGTGAAACATTTGTTGTGAATCAAATATATGATATAATTGTTGTTGGCGCCGGACACGCAGGTTGCGAAGCAGCAGCGGCTGCTGCAAACCTTGGGTCCCGGGTTCTTCTCATTACAATGAACATGGGAACCATTGCACAAATGTCGTGTAATCCGGCAATGGGTGGTATTGCAAAAGGGCAAATTGTACGGGAGATCGACGCATTGGGAGGATACTCAGGTATTGTTACCGATAAAACCATGATCCAGTTCCGAATGCTCAACCGATCCAAAGGAGCTGCAATGTGGAGCCCCAGGGCACAAAGTGATCGGTGGTTATTCGCGCAAGAATGGCGTTTAATGCTTGAACAAACCCCCTTAGTTGATTTTTGGCAGGACATGGTGGATAGCCTGTTACTGGAAGGGGATATCGTCAAAGGAGTAAGAACCTCAATGGGCCTTACTTTTTTATCCAAAGCCGTCATCCTTACCAATGGAACCTTCCTCAACGGCAGGATTCATCTGGGCGAGAAGCAATACAGCGGTGGCAGAGCTGGCGAACACGCCGCTAAAGGAATTACCGAACAATTACAGGAAATGGGGCTCGAAAGTGGCCGGATGAAAACCGGAACGCCACCTAGGGTCGATGGTCGTAGTTTGGACTACACCCAAATGGAAGAACAACCGGGCGATGACATACCCGATAAGTTCTCGTTTACTTCCACACCATCCCTAACCAGACAACGCAGCTGTCATATCACATACACAAACACACAAGTACACGATATACTAAGAACTGGCTTTCATAAGTCACCTATGTTTAACGGACGAATTCAAGGTTTAGGGCCAAGGTATTGCCCTTCCATTGAAGACAAGATTGAACGCTTTTCAGACAAGAACCAACACCAGATATTTGTTGAACCCGAAGGTTGGAATACCGTTGAAATCTATGTAAACGGTTTTTCCACATCTCTTCCAGAGGATGTTCAATACAAAGCACTTAAACTTATCCCCGGATTCGAAAATGTACGAATGTTCAGGCCCGGTTATGCTATTGAATATGACTTCTTTCATCCCACCCAACTGTCACATACCCTGGAAACACAAAAGATTTCTGGCTTGTACTTTGCAGGTCAGATCAACGGTACAACCGGCTACGAAGAGGCCGCGTGCCAGGGACTAATGGCGGGAATTAATGCACATCTAAAGGTTGCCGGAGAGGATTCTTTTATCCTGAATAGGGACGAGGCCTATATAGGCGTATTGATCGATGACCTGGTCACTAAGGGAACAGAAGAACCATATCGCATGTTTACCTCACGAGCCGAATACCGTCTTCTGCTTCGACAGGACAATGCCGATGAACGTCTTACAGAAAAAAGCCATAGGATTGGGCTGGCAAAAGATGATCGCTTGGAGCGCCTGATAAAAAAGCGGGAAAGCAAATCACAGTTATTGCACTTGCTTAAAACGCTTAGTGCAGATCCAAACAAGATGAATGCTTTTCTTGAATCCAAGAACAGCAGCTTATTGCCCCAAAAGGTAAAGTTTATTCAAATTCTTCAGAGACCAAATATCACCCTAAATGAACTGCTATCACATTCAGAAGAAATGAGACAGTTTATTCAAACACTTGAGGAAGACAAGAATGAGATCATCCAACAAACCGAGATAACCATTAAATATGAGGGTTATATAAACCGGGAAAAGGAAATGGCCGATAAGCTGAATCGGCTTGAAGGGATCAAATTGTCCCATAACCTGGAATATGACAGACTAACATCTTTGTCATCAGAAGCACGTGAAAAATTGAATCGTATTAAACCAGAAACCGTTGGCCAAGCCTCTAGGATCAGTGGGGTTAGTCCCGCTGATATATCAGTCCTCATGATCTACCTCGGTCGCTAATAAGTTCCACGTGGAACAAATGGAAAATTTAGAACACTGCCCATTATGTGATGCTAATGAATTTAGTGAATTCATTAAATGTAAGGATCACACCGTCAGCCATAAAACCTTTCAGATAGTTTCCTGTAACCAATGCGGATTATTATTCACCAATCCGAGACCTGATACAAACACCATTGGAGGGTATTACCAGTCAGAAGATTATATAAGTCACTCCAACACCCGGAAGGGGCTTATTTCTCAACTATACCACATCGTCAGAAACTACACATTAAGATCTAAGCTACGTTTGATCGAAGGGTCTCACAAACCGGGATCACTATTGGATGTGGGATGTGGAACAGGAGAATTTCTTAATACAGCGAAACAACATCATTGGAACACCACCGGAATTGAACCAAGTCAGACCGCCAGAGAATTTGCGATAAACACATATGGTCTCCATGTTTTCCCTCCTTCACATTTGGAAGAATTAAAACCTGCCTCGTTTCAGGTAATCACCCTTTGGCATGTTTTGGAACATGTAGATCAGCTTAATCATTATATAGAAAAACTTTCAACCCTTCTGGATTCGGAAGGCACCCTCATTGTGGCTGTTCCGAATCCGGATTCATGGGACGCGTGCCATTATAAAACCAACTGGGCCGCATATGATCTTCCACGTCATTTTTACCACTTTACTCCAATGACGATGAAAAAATTAATGTCAAAGCATCAACTTACCATCACAAAAATCAAACCCATGATCTTTGATTCATTTTATGTGGCTATGCTGAGTAGTCAGTATAAAAATGAAAATAAGTCATTATCCGTTTTACGAGGTTTCTCCATTGGTGCCCTGTCTAACATTCGCGCACTTTTCGGGAAGAAAAACTATTCAAGCTTGATCTATATCATTCGCAAACAAAACTAACCTCCTACAGCCCTTTAACAACAAGGGTTTTCAAAGCAACCCCCATACTTACGCCAGGATGAACTTTCTCACCCTGACCAATACGACACCTCCAAAACCACCAAATACCGGCTTTAACGCCCTGATTTGCCCTTTACATTTCCCCGGTATACATTTCCCAACATCCCGAAAAGTACTTATATCACTGTTTTTCAATTACATACATCATATAACCATAAAATTTTATCTCATTTGTACCTTTCATCCTACATTTCGTTATAACAGCATAAACCGGCAACAGCTGCGGGTCTGATTAATATACCAGATTACGAATCTATATCATGTCGCTGCAACCATCATCAAAATACCATGTAACTACTGAACGTATGTCAGAAGAAGAAACATGGATTACTGCAGCCAAAAAAAACGTTAGCGACTTTGAGCCACTTTATCGGAGATATCACGAAAAGATATTTCGATTCATATACAATAGGGTATCAGATGAAGATCTCGCTTACGATACCACCTCAGAGGTTTTTTTGAAAGCCATGCTCAAAATTGACAAATTCAAATTCAAGGGCCTCCCATTTTCCTCCTGGCTCTACAGGATTGCGGCGAATACTGTTAAGGACCTTTATAAAGCCAACAAAACACGGCAAATCATTAGCGCAGACACACCGGGATTACATCTTATCGCGGAATCAATATCCTTTGAAGAAAAGGAAGAAAAAGAAATTCATATACAATGGCTTACTGAAAGTATCGCTGATCTCCCTGAGGAAGACATACAACTTATCACTATGCGGTTTTTTGAAAAAAGACCATTTAAAGAAATCGGGGAAATACTGAATTTAACTGAAACCAACGCAAAGGTGCGACTCTACCGTATTCTTGATAAAATGAAAAAGCAAAGCAAGCATATACATTCGTAACCATGAAACCATATATTATAACCGATAGAAGTAGCCCTACATCAGAAGAGATACGCAAGCGACAAGACTTCAGCAAGGTGGTTGATTCATACCAACTAACCCAATCTTCTCTTACCCTTGGTAAATGGCTGAAATGGGGCGGGTACCTTGCTGGCACTTGTGCTCTGGTTATTTCATCCTACTTTCTGTTACAATCCACCGAAGAGAATCCCCCAGTAAAAAAAGAAATATCAAGCATCTCTCCGGATTTACCAGGTCAGTCAACACATACGACCCAACCGCGCTACGCTGCCAGAGACATTGCTTTTACCACTTATCAAATTGACTCTAAGACCGATGTAACCATAAACCATCCTTCAGGCTCCACCATATCCATACCTGCAGGGTGTTTAGTAAATGCCTCGGGAGAAACGGTGTCCGGAAGCGTGGAAATACACTACCGCGAGATTATGGAACCCATGGGGATCTTCGCCAGTGGTATACCTATGCATTATGACACCCTAAATGAGACACATCACTTTGAATCTGCAGGCATGATAGAAATCCGGGCCTACCAGAATGGTCAATCCCTAAGCATAAAACCAGAAAAAACAATACACATTTCCATGCATTCCCAGGATCAAAGAACTCTCTTTAATCTTTACCATCTTGATGATCAAAACACCCGGTGGGACTGCCAGGGAAAAGATATTGTGACTGTTGCAACCCAAGGCCTAACTCCGATCAGGGATATGGCCTCTCCAATGGATATCACAGAAAACCAAGCACTAACGGAACTGGACCATCAGGTTCAGAATGCACGAAAACTATTGGCCCAGTGTGAAAACTCCGCCCCCTCACCGCCCAAAAAAGCGGTAAAAGGCAAACCAAAGTTCAACATAGAAGTTGATACCTCTCAATTTCCTGAAATGAAGTCATACGATCACATCGTATTTCAGGTAGCCGATTCGGAAAAGAACTTCGACCCTAACAACGCGCACACCACCTGGCAAAACGTATCGTTGGAAAGAACCAGCACCCCTGGAATATATAAGGTTATATTTTCAAGGCCGGATCGCACCATATCAGTATTGTCCGAACCGGTGCTTAGCGGTATCCAATTTGAGGCCGCACAAAGCAGATATGAAGAACTTTTTACTGAGTATAACCAAAAGCTCTTGCATCGCAAGAGAGAGGAAGAGAAGGCAATAGAAGCCTACGAAAAGGCCCTGGCCGAACAGGCACATATTATCAAGGAACGGGAAGAAACGAGACGCTTAGCTGCTAAACAGGTTAGCCAGACACGTGCGGAGATCAAGCGGACATTCTCCATTAACCAGTTTGGTATATATAATTGTGATCATCCAAGAAAATCACCACAGGGTTGTACGCTTCAGGCAACGTTCAAAGATACTGAAGGGCAACCATTACAATATGCTGAGGTATGTTTGGTAGACCGAAAATTGAATGCCGTTTTTGTGTTTAACTACACAAACTTCGATCGCCTGTCATTTGATCCTGCATCCGAAAACATGATCTGGGCCGTTACAGCAGAAGGCGGGTTGACATATTTTGGTCCGGATGCATTTGCAGAAATTTCCCGGCAGAACAAATCCTTTACGTTTGTTATGACGTATGCAAAAGAAAATGACCTTACCATGATCGATCAATGGTTAGCCGATAAACCACCACTTTAAATGATCCGACTACCCGTTTTACTAACTATTCTCACTTTCCCTGTGCTTAGCTATGCACAGGAAGATACATTGACCTTCCATGTAGCTTCTTCTACATTGCCTTCCGGGCTTTATCAGGCACCTCATCACGATCAGTCAAGGCCTGTCACCTCATTTAAATACCTATGCTTTCTTGAGGACCAGGATGTGGTTTATGTAGAATCCCGCGAACATCCGGTTATCCTGGAAAAAACAATCAGGGAAGATTACAAGAATGCCACCGTTTACCGGGGCAAATATTCAATTGTGAACGATACGATTGAATTTGTGCTGGAACGATCTCAATTTGACTTTCCACTGGGATTCAGGGGTGTCATAAAGAAAAACGAGCTGAACCTCACGGAAACCTACTTCGAGCATGATGTAAAGATTTACGACCGCTCATATTTTGAGATTACAAAAGAAGGCATGATGCACCGGGAGTCTGTTTATGTAAAACTACCTCCGGTTGCTAATACCACCGTGCCCGTCAAAACCGCAGAATCAAAGTAGGCATCGCTGGTTTGGTTAATGAGATGGACTCTTTTCCTTTCTTTCCAGTCGCTTTTGTTTAGGGACCTGCTCCACTGCGTATTTGTTTATGATCGAGCCAAAGAAGATCGCATTCAGGAATAGCTTATTTGTCCCAAACCAGAACGCACGAAAATTTGGATCATCTGCAATACAAATGATTCTGCCGTTTCCATACCCGCATACAACAACTGCAGCAGAAGACTTCAATAGTTCATTCTTCTCATCGGATATATACCCACTCATCAAGGGTTCATCTGTATAAACCACAGGTGTAGCATAGGGGTTCCGACTGGGCAGGTAAAATACTGTATCTCTCCTGAACACCGGCAAATATTCATGGTCAAAGCCATAACCCATGGGATGTGTAAGGTCAATCCTGGTATTAAAAATGGCGCCTCCTATTATCTGAGATCCACGATCCCTATCAAGGTAAGCATATAGTCTTTTGGAAAGATCTAATGAGTCAATCTGCTTTGGTCTTGACTTCTGACTAATCGTTACCAAATCATGCTTACGACACCAATCTATCGCACCTCTCATCGCAATCAGGGTCCCTCCATCGTCTATCCATTGTCTTATGTTCTCTACTGTTGAAAGGGCTATATCACCATATCTACCTTCCACCATTACAATGGTATTGAACTCATCAAAACTCATGTTATTCAGGACAGATTTCTCCACCATGACCACTTGCATGCCCACGCGTTTATCGAGCTGATGCCATACTTCTCCTGCATCATAGGCACTGACACCCTCTCCGACCACCATCAGCAGTTTTGGCTGTCTTATAGTTACAAAACTTGGACTGCCAATATCAATTCCTTTTAGTGTCAAACCGGTGGTTAATGAGTATACATTTACACCGTTTGAAACTGACAATTCCTTCAACATCTGATAAATCTCCCGTTCACCTATATTGCCCTGACGCTGAGCCGGGATGAGTATCGTTCCGTAACTAAAATCCCGACTGCCTGCCGCAGTGAATGACGTAAATGGCTTTGTCGCTGTCTTTACCACCAGGTCCCTTTTCAATAATGCATTTACGAGGCGAGGCGCATAATAATTATCCCACTCCAGTACATAGCCATAATCGCTTTTGTCACCAAAAAGACGCCCTTCGGGAAACAAAACCTCCTTAACCTCTTCCCCCATCAAATCAGGTTTGTACTGGCGCCTGTTTAATCTTGCAAAATCCAAATTAAAGGACAACGGGAGGGTCCAGCTTGAAACGTCATAAAACAAACTGTCCTTAAAAGAATGAAGGCTTTCAAACATTGCCTTTATCAACCTGTATTGTGGCTGTTCCATAGGCATAATGTACGCGGTTCCGGGCTTAAACCTCACCCCGTTAACTTCTATCTCCTTTGCCAGATGATATATGTTAATCTTATGATGCCTCAATAGTTTAAGAAAGTGGTACATCCTGCCCTCATCGTTTTTACAATCAACTACAAATGCCTTAACAGGATCGTGGTGCGCTTCCTTTTCAGCATCAAGATAAAATTGCCTTTGAAAATCCAGCAGTTCTTCTCTTATCTCTACCGAGGCCTTCAATGTGGAAAGAGAGGTAACAAATTGATTACGAATGGTAAAAGCAAATGAAAGTGGGCCATGGATGCTTTGCTGTAAATGCCCCCGCGAACTGGCTTGCTCAAAAAGAATGCCCACACCTCCATTAATATCCGGGTAGGTGGAACCTTTTCCATAGTAGAAGTCATCATATGATTCTTTGGTGTAATAGAGCGAGCCGATTTTATCCAATGCCGCAGCATGGTATTTTCCGATCTTCTCTGTCAATTCAAAATTCTTCGGTGGTGTGAGCGGATGTGTTCTGGAAGGTATTCCCGGCTGAAAGAAAAAGGTTGAATTTGTACTCATCTCGTGGTGGTCGGTAAGTACATTTGGCATCCACCGGTGATACTGTTCGATTCGTCCTTCCGTTTCAATTTGTTGTACGGGAAGCCAGTCCCTGTTAAGATCAGACCAGTAGTGATTCGTCCGGCCATTGGGCCATGCCTCTGTGAATTCACGACTGTGCGGATCCTTGACCAACGAAGCACTCTTGTGGGAATTGACCCAACTCGCAAAACGATTACTCCCGTCAGGATTCATGCATGGATCCAGCAGGATTACCGAATGGCTAAGCTGAGAATCAATATCAGGTCCCTGGGCCGCTGCCAGATGATAGGCCATCAGCATCGCCGCATTGGTGCCACTGGCCTCATTTCCATGAATGCTATAGCCCATGTAGATAATAACGGGCATTTCCTGAATGTTCAATTTCTCCGATCTCTCCGGATCACTCAGTTCAAGATGTTGGGAACGTATTTTCTCCAGTTGCTGATGATTGCCCGTGGAGGTGATCGTAAGGAGTAATAAAGGGCGCTCTTCTTCCGTAATGCCATATTGAGAAATCCGAATACGATCGGATTGTGTTGAAATCAGTTTGAGATAGGATATGAGTTTATCATGACTGATATGCCATTTACCCATTTCCCAACCAAGAAACTTATCGGGAGGCGTTATTTGGGGATCATAGGTTGCCTCCGGCGGAAGAAAGTAGGAAAGTGGCTGTTGTGCTACCGCATGAATTGACCCCAGAAATAAGGTCAGAATATAACATATGATCTTGCGCATATTAAAAGCACACCTCCTTTGAATAGCGATAAATTACGAAAATTAACGCTAATAATGTAAATAGGAAAAACGCAGGATCAGAATAAAATTAGTAGGTAGAACCGGGGTTGATCTGCTTTTTGTCGTGCAGCTGCCCATTTCTGTAGTACTCCAGTGTATAAGGAGCGATCAACCATGGCCCATTCTTCCGACCGTTGCGGTATTCGCCGCTCATCTTAAGATTTCCATCCGGGGTAAAATACCACCATTTGCCGATCTTCGTATAACCTTCTTCATCATAGTTCCCTATGGCACTGATGGTTCCATCCGAATAACGGTCAATGTGGCGATAATGAATGCTGTCGATGACCGTATCTTTGGCCAGCACAACTGAGGTATCTTGACTATAAACTACAACCGAACCCATAGTCAAACAAATTACCAGGGAGAAAAGTCTTTTCATCTGATCAGGTATTGGTTTGCCTTATTTCTACGAATGGCGAAATAAAAGGTTATGGACAACCAATATCCTGCGACTAAATTTCAAATTTTATACCCTGAGCCAAAGGAAGCTCTGTGCTATAATTGATCGTATTCGTTTGCCTTCGCATGTATACCTTCCACGCGTCCGAGCCTGACTCTCTTCCACCACCTGTCTCTTTCTCACCTCCAAATGCGCCACCTATTTCGGCTCCGGAAGTTCCGATATTCACATTGGCAATGCCGCAATCAGAACCTTCAGCTGATAAAAATGACTCCATCTCCCTCATATGTGTTGTCATAATAGCAGATGAAAGGCCTTGCGGAACGTTGTTCTGAATGTGGATGGCTTCATCAAGCGTACCATACCTGATAAGGTAAAGCAAAGGCGCAAATGTCTCATGTTGCACCATCGGCGTATCAGCTGATACTACAGCCACTGAAGGTGTTACATAACATGCAGAACCCTCATGGTCCATTCTTCCGCCTTCAATCAACATTTCTCCACCTTGTTTCTTTACGTCCGATATCGCGTTTAAATATTGCTCCACCGCCTGTTCATCAATCAACGGACCCATATGATTGTTTTCGTCCAAAGGATCTCCGATTCGAAGCTGACCATATGCCTTGGCGATCATTTCCTTTACCTTATCAAAGATGCTTTCATGAATGATCAACCTTCGGGTACTTGTGCATCGCTGACCGCAGGTACCCACAGCTCCGAAAACAATGGCCGGAAGACTTGCCTCCAAATCCGCTGAAGGTGTAATGATCATCGCATTATTTCCTCCAAGTTCCAATAAAGCCTTACCCAGTCGACCACCTACTACTGCAGCCACCTTTTTGCCCATTCTAATGGATCCGGTGGCTGAAACCAGTGGTACCCTTTGATCTCCGGAAATACACTCTCCGATCTGGTAATCGCCATTAACAATGCATGATAAACCTTCCGGTAAGTTATTCCGCTTCAGAACATCGCTTATTATCTGCTGGCATGCAACGGAACAAAGCGGTGTCTTCTCCGACGGTTTCCATACTACAACATCTCCACACACGAAGGCCAGCATTGCATTCCATGCCCATACAGCCACGGGAAAGTTAAAGGCGGTAATCACTCCGACAATGCCTAACGGATGATACTGTTCATACATCCTGTGTTTTGGACGCTCTGAATGCATGGTAAGGCCATAAAGCTGTCGTGATTGTCCAACTGCAAAATCACAGATATCAATCATTTCCTGAACTTCACCGAGACCTTCCTGATAGCTTTTACCCATTTCATAAGACACAAGCCGACCCAGGTCGCTCTTATGCTTTCTGAATGCATCTCCCATCTGGCGAACAATTTCGCCTCTTTGAGGAGCAGGAACGGTTCTCCAATGAAGAAAAGCTTCGGCGGCAACCTGAATTACTTTGTCATACTGTTCAGGAGTGGCTGAACTTACCGCACCGATTGTTACTCCATCAACGGGTGAAATGGAAGCGATAGAAGCACCACTACCTTCTTCCCAATTCAGACCGGTTGAAATTCCCGGGTTTTTTTCACGAACGCCTATACGGGTAAGGGATTCCCTTACATCGCCACGAATAGCTATTGAAGTCTCGGACATAGTTTGAAAAGCTTTGTTTGAAAAAGAGGCCTTTCAAAGCTAATAAGAATCCTGAGAATGTGTATTGGTTTACTGCGTGTCCCTGATGAATCTAATCAAGGCCATGATCTGAAAGATCACCTTCAGGTGTCATTTCCGGACCACGCAGGGATATGAAATAGGAATTCAATGTCTTGATCTGTTCATCGGATAATGCTGCCTCACCATGCATCCATACGTAGGTAGACATGGGCATTTCACTGTCTGCCACCATTTCGTAGCACTCTTCCAGCTTGTGATTTGCCTTTTTTGCAGAATAGTCTCCCCATTCGGAAAAGTTCAAGTGGTGCCGGCCACCTTTGATATGATTCTGGAGCCAAAATGAGATTGGCGCAACGTGGGCATACCAGGGATATCTTGTTTCATTGGAGTGGCAATCATAACAAGCCATCCTTAACATCTTCTCAACACCGGCAGGTGGTTTATGGAGGGCAATAAAGTCTTTGCTGGCATCAACGGCTTTTGATGTACGATCTACCGGAATGAATTGGATAATACCCAGTATCAGAACAACAAGGATGAAGATGTTTTTTCTTTTGCTACGCTTTTTCATTCCGGGTCAAATATATCCTACCGGTATGACTATAGCAATTCCATCTGCATACAGAGACCCGACAATTAATACATTTTGCTTTGCTTTCTTTCAGTCTTTCGCTGAAACCTGAGGATCAGCTTGTCGTGTTGCTCTCTTTTTTCCTCAACCGTATCATGTGGTTGCGGGATGCTCTTCGCTATGTACTCTGAGATCATCGGGTAATTATTAGCTGTGATCTCCCCGATGTCGTTGGAGTTTGAAGGAAATACGGTAACCGCAACATCACCCAGCACTACTTTCCCTTCGGCGTCACGGATCGTGAAATGCACACGAATCTCTCTTTCATATACTTTATTCGCGAGATCCAGGCAACTGGTGTAATTTGTTTTAATCTCTATTTGGTTGATAAATACAAAAAGATCCGCGTGATATTTATTGGACAGGTAGGGGATAAGGTCAGGATCCGATATTTTGGATTCCAGGTACTCCCGGTCTTTATCATGGTATTGGATATAGGCATCGGCACCCTCACTTGCCTCATTCGTCGGTTCAGGATTTTCTTCCGCGTTTTTTCCGATGCCCATCTTCTCAAAGATGGTTTTTTTACTTGCTTCTTTGGCCTCCTCATTCAGGTAGGAAGGCCTGGCCTTTTCCATCTTGTAACCAATGGAATGATATATTCTATCCAGATCTTCGCTTTCGTTCTCAATTTCTTCCATCATGAGATCCTTCAACGGATATATCTTCTTTAACTGCATGTTGAGGGTCGCATTTAGTTCTCCTCTGAAGCGTGCATGTACCTTTTTCAGGGGAAGACCGCTATACTGTACAATGTCAACATCGGCATCTGATAAATGCATCATAGGATTGTAAGGTACAAGTACAACCTTGTGATAACGTTGCCCGTCATTCGGTGGAACATATCCGGCTTTTTCTTCCTTATTCGGCGATGCGGGCTTTGGCTCCAGCGCGTTATCATCCTGCGCATATCCCATAAGGGATCCGGTTATGCACAGCGCGGTTAAAAACTTTTTGCACATCAATCAACGGGATTATTCGGTTACTTATCTTCAAAAGTAAGGCATTCACCGACGACCCCGTTGAGATTTTCCACAAGTTATTAACAGAGGATGTTTAAAAAGGTAGTACTGGTTTATTGAAATAAACGCCAGATATCGTTTCCGAAAATAAAGAGCATAAGTGTTCCCAGAATGGCAAGACCGATAAGCTGCGCCCGCTCCATAATCTTTTCATTCAGCGGCCCTCCTTTGATCATTTCAATCACAAGAAACATGGCATGACCGCCGTCCAGGGCAGGAATAGGTAAGAGGTTCATGAACGCAAGGACGATTGAAAGAAATCCTGTTAAAATCCAGAACCGAGGCCATTTCCATTCACCTCCATAAATCTTGGCAATTCCAATCGGTCCCTGAACCGACTTTTGCGCTGAAACCTTTCCGGATACTATTCTTTCCAAACCCTTTACATAATCGGTTGCGGTGCCCCAGGCCTTGTCCATCCCAATTCCGAAAGACTCCACCAACCCGAACTTCAGTGTTTTGTATTCAAAGTCATTTGTTCCGGGACCTATGCCGAGAAGTCCTTCATCCGAGATTGTTGCAACCAGAGACATGGTTTTTCCATCCCTCTCGATGGTAAGATCAACCTCCTCGCCTTTATGGTCCTGTACCTTATCTACCAGCTCATCAAAAAAACGAACGGATTCTCCATTGATCGATTGAATCCTATCGTTTCTTTGCAGGCCTGCGTTTGCCGCCCCCGAACCTTCCTGTATCTCCTTAACGAAGAAAGTCATCCGTTCCGCAATAAAATGCTCGGGACCCACTCCCGGTTCACTAATTTTATTGAGAATGCTTTCCGGTACATGAACATTCAGCGTTTCGCCTCCACGTAGTACTGTAACATCTGAATTCCCATAAAGAACTTCAGGGCCCCGGATATTATGAAACCTCTCCAATGGCTTTCCATTAATGGCCAGTATATGATCTCCGGTCCGGAACCCGATTTCCTGTGCAACGGGATAAGCTACAATTCCATTCTTCACCTGCTCATTCGGGAGATATTCTTCTCCATAAACAAAGGTGGCCATCCAGAATATCAGAATGCCCAAAATGGTATTCACCGTAACACCACCCAACATTACAATAAGTCTTTGCCATGCAGGTTTGGTTCTGAACTCCCATGGCTTTGGTGGCTCCTTCATTTGCTCCTTGTCCATCGACTCATCAATCATACCGGCAATCTTCACATATCCTCCCAAAGGAAGCCAGCCGATACCATACTCGGTGTCACCTTTCTTGAACTTGAAGAGACGGAAATTAAAAGCATCGAAGAACAGATAGAATTTCTCCACCTTAATGCCAAAATACCTTGCTGCCGCGAAGTGTCCCCATTCATGTAGTACTACAAGGATGGACAATCCCAACAACAACTGACCTATCATTATCAATGCTTCCATAGGGCGTCAAAAGTAATCATTCAGGGTAAAAGACCCTGTTAATTTTTCACAAATCAGAAAGTGTACTAAAAAGCTGGGAGTCGCTACCCGATGGGCGTAAATTGCTTCAAGAACCGCACATCGTTTTCAAAAAACAACCGGATATCATTCACCTGGTGTTTTAACATGGCGATGCGTTCAATACCCATGCCGAAGGCATAACCGGTGTATTTCTCACTATCGATCCCACAATGATCCAGCACAGCGGGATCAACCATCCCACAACCCAGGATTTCAACCCAACCACTGTATTTACAGATATTGCAACCCTTTCCTTTACAAATATTACAGGAGATGTCCATCTCTGCCGAAGGTTCGGTAAATGGAAAATATGATGGTCTTAAACGGGTTTTAGTATCGGGTCCGAACATTTCCGTTGCGAAATGATTCAACACCTGCTTTAGGTCCGCAAAACTCACATGCTCATCAATACATAACCCTTCTACCTGATGAAAAAGACAATGAGCACGTGCGGATATGGCCTCATTCCGATACACACGACCAGGTGAGATCGTGCGAATCGGTGGTTTTTGATTACCCATCACCCGCACCTGAACAGAGGAAGTGTGGGTACGCAAAACCACATCCGGGTCTTTTTGCATAAAGAACGTATCCTGCATATCCCTTGCAGGGTGATCCTCCGGCATATTCAATGCGGAGAAGTTGTTCCAGTCACTTTCAATCTCCGGACCATCGGAAACGGTAAAACCCACGCGTTCAAAAATACCAACGATCTGATTTCTCACCTGCGAAAGCGGATGTCTGCTACCTGGCACAAAACCTTCACCCGGAAGGGTCAGGTCTCTGGTTCCTTTTTTATCAGCAGATGTCTGTTTTACTGAAGCAGCAGCTTCATCATAGCGCAATTGCGCTTTGGTTTTCAGTTCATTCAATTCCGCACCCAATGCCTTCTTAATCTCAACAGGAGCTTCCCTGAATTTTGCGAACAACCCCTGAACCTTACCCTTTTTACTAAGCCAGTCCAACCTGAATCTCTCCAGAGATTCCACTCCTTCAAGCCGGATCTCCTCCAACTCCTGCAACAACTGTTTAACTTCTTCTTTCATTATCCTTTGAACTAACTGATTCTCAAATTTCTTATGGGAAATTTTTAGTTTGCGCCTAAGTTCATTAAATTTGTTAGAATAGTGTTGATATTTCTTTCGGTCAATCGACCGGCCAAAATTAATAAATGTTTCAGTGATGCATCGTCCAAGGTCCTACATGTATGCTTTTCTGGTTATGCTCAGTTGCATCACAGTACTTAGTGGATGTTATAAGGAGAAGCCAACCAAAGCAGCCATAACTGTGGTGGATGTGAACAACAAACCGGTTGCAGATGCTACTGTGAGATTGTATTGCAATACCACAAACTGCATTGTTGATGTGACTGAACAAACCGGATCCGACGGAACAGCAAATTTTGATTTCAAGAATAACACCGAGTATATGCTGTTCATCGAAGCATATAAAGGCGCGCTGAAAAGCAGCCCGAACAACTACATCTCATTGCAAGAACGCAAAACGGGTTCACTAACCGTGATGATTAAGTAACCCGTTCTTGGAAAATTATTCTATTTTTACCCCAGGCAACGAAAAGTAATGCATCGCATGCGCAGCAGAGGAATCAAAAAGTTCGGATTTTTACTCGTAACAATCGTAACGGGAGTGCTGCTTCTAAACGCTTGCTACCGTGAAAAGCCGACCCTTGCTGAAATTACCGTTCAAGACGCGTTAGGTGCGCCGGTCAACGAAGCTACCGTTCGCCTGTACTGCACGCAAACCAATTGTATCATCGACGAGATACAAACTACGGGTTCAGACGGAAGGGCCGAGTTTAAGTTCAAAGCCGGTGCCGAGTACATTCTTTTTATTGAAGCGACCAAGGGTACCCTGGCCAACGGACCAAATGATTACATTACCCTTGAACAGAGGAAGACGAATACCAAAACGGTTATTATTCGTTAGTTCAAGGTTCAAAATATTTCACCGCCAATTCCTGAATCCACTTTTCCTGAGGCACACCGGTAAGCTCCGGGAGCGGCTTGATATTTTCCCACACCGGCCAACCACGATCATCCTTACCAATAATCCGGTAATATCCTTCCTGACTCAGCAATACACAAACAGCTATGTGCACGAGCTCCATTTTTTCATCCTTGGAGAAACGTCTGAAACCTTCTCCCAATTCATTAACACCTATCAGAAAAAGAACGGCCTCCATTGATAGTACATCCCCATCTGCAAACTTCTCCCCCAGCGATGTCGTCAACTCTGTCCAGGCTGCCTGATGTGTCTTCTCTCCTTCCAAAATCATTTACCGTATTTAAGTAGTTTAGATACAAAGTAACAAAATGCCTGAGATGTGTAAAGCCGGAATCAAATGTTGTTGAACACGACACGTTGATAAATGGCAGTTGAATAGACTCATCCGCATCCTGTCATTTACTATCATTACGGTGTGAACATCCTGGACATCATACTGCTTATTCCACTGATTTGGTCCGGCTACAAAGGCGCAACCAAAGGCCTGGTTATCGGTCTTGCCTCCGTAGTAGCACTTGTACTTGGCGTAGCCATTGCCATTCAATGCTCCGACTGGGGCATGCAATGGCTTTCACATTGGTGGGAAACGGACCGGAAGGTGATCCGGGTAACATCTTTCGCTCTCATTTTTCTGCTGGTCCTTATCGGCGTACATCTTCTGGCAAAAGTCCTGAACAAGATGGTTGCGTGGACAGGTCTTGCCTGGGCCAACTACCTCGGCGGTGCCATATTCGGCCTGCTTAAAACCGGGTTGATCCTCAGTGTGGTGATGATGATGGTACAGCAGGTCAAAATTTACAGACAATGGGTTGACCAGGACCTGCGTGAACATTCATTGCTATACGAACCCGTGGAACGGCTGGCTCCATTTCTATTGCCACACCTTGATGACATACGGGCGGAAGAATGGTGGAACCGTGATCTTATGAAACAGCTTCCAGAAGTGCCTTGACCCCAGGTAACTCCTTGCCTTCAAGATATTCGAGTAACGCACCGCCACCGGTGGACACATAACTCACACGCTCCCCGAATCCGAATTTGTTAACCGCCGCAACAGAATCTCCACCACCTACCAGCGAAAATGCACCCTGCTCAGTAGCCGTTACAATGGCCTCGGCAATTTTCTTGGTACCAGACTCAAAACTTGACATCTCAAAAACACCCATGGGGCCGTTCCATAGAATGGTCTTTGAAGACAGGATCGCTTTGCAATATAGCTCGCAGGTTTGGGGACCCACATCCAGGCCCATCCAACCTTCACGAATCTGATCCGACGGAACAATATCCTTATCGGCATTGTTTGAAAATGTTTCAGCAATGACGCAATCAAGCGGAAGCAACAAACTCACCCCTTTTTCTTCTGCCTTCTTTATCATTTCTGCAGCGAATGGAACCAGATCTTCTTCCACCAACGAAGCACCAATTTTTCCTCCCCTGGCTTTGATAAAGGTAAATGACATGCCGCCGCCAATGATCAGGTGATCAATCTTTTCCAATAACCGGGTAATCACCTCCATCTTCCCGGAAACTTTTGCACCCCCGATGATAGCGGTAACCGGACGTTCGGGGTTTTGCAGAACACGCTCAATGTTATTCACTTCGTCCGCCATCAGGTAGCCAAATAATTTATTGTGTGGGAAGAACTGCGCCATAATTGCCGTGGAGGCATGAGCCCTGTGGGCTGTTCCAAATGCATCATTCACATAAACATCTCCCAGTGATGCAAGGGATTTCGCAAATGCCACATCCCCCTTTTCTTCCTCAGGATGAAAGCGCAGGTTTTCCAACAATAACACCTGGCCCGCCTTTAGATCCGCCGCCATTTTTTTGGCCTGATCACCCACACAATCCCGGGAGAACAAAACTTCCTGACCCAACAATGTAGCAAGATGATCCACCAAATGAATGAGCGAAAACTTTTCTTCAGGTCCGTTCTTTGGTCTTCCCAGATGAGATAGGAGGATCACACTCCCTCCATCTCCCAGGATCTTTTTTAAAGTTGGTAAAACCATCCTCATCCGGGTGTCATCCGTTATCCTGAAATCAAAATCCAGTGGAACGTTAAAATCTACCCGCACCAGTGCCTTCCTGCCGGAGAATGAAATATCGTCAATTGTTCTCATGAAGTATCGGTCTATCGTTTTGCCGTGCAAAATTAGCAAATTCAACCGCTTACGCACCAAGTACCGATGAATGGCGTTAGCGGAAATTGGGTATCTTTGAGAGCTAAGGATTTTACTGTCGTTCCCATGTTATTCTCAGAGATCATTGCCCAGGATGCCGTAAAACTTTCTTTGATCAAAACAATCAAAGAAGGTCGTATCAGCCATGCCCAATTGTTTCTGGGACCGGAAGGATCCGGAAATCTGGCCCTCGCTGTAGCCTATGCAACCTACATTGCATGCGGCAACAAACAGGAAACGGATGCATGTGGCAAATGCCCTTCATGTCAGAAGATGGCCAAACTGATCCATCCCGATCTGCATTTTGTCTATCCCATCGCCGCAAATAAAGACAAACCGGTGAGTGCTTCCTACATTGAGACATGGAGGCAGGGCTTCCTTGAGAACCCCTATCTCTCCATTGCCGACTGGCATAAGATGACAGACCTTGACAACAAGCAAACATTGATTGCGGTGAAAGAAAGCGAAGAGATCATGCGAAAAGTGAGCATGACCGCTTATGAAGCACCTTACAATTTCGTTGTCATCTGGATGCCGGGAAAAATGAATACCGATGCGGCCAACAAGTTGCTGAAGGTCCTCGAAGAGCCACCCGGTAAGTCCCTTTTTCTACTTGTAGAACACAACCATGAAGACTTGCTTCCCACAATTATCTCACGTCTCCAGAATGTCAAGGTACCGGCATTGGCCGATCAGGCCATTTCCTCAGCACTGCAGCAAAAGTTTGACTGCACGGCGGAAGAGGCCGACAGGGTCGCGCACATGTGTGCAGGAAATTTCAACCAGGCCATGGACCTGGTTCGGGATGCGGAAGACACCCGGGATATGGAGCTCAGCTTTATCTCCTGGTCCAGACTTTGTTATGCACAGGATGTAGCAGGGTTGGTGGACTGGGCCGACGAAGTGGCAGGGTGGGGGAGAGAACGGCAAAAATTGTTTCTGCTCTACGCCTTACGCATGATACGGGAAAATTTGCTGATGAATCTGGGCATCGAAAACCTGATCCGGATGGATGAAGATGAAAGACAGTTCTCCAATAAATTTCATGCATTCATCCACCCCAACAATGGCAAACGACTGCTTGATATTTTCAGTAAGGCATACGCTGAAATCGAAAGAAACGCCAATCCCAGAATCCTTTTTTTAGATTTGTCACTGGAATACGGGCAAACCTTAAAGGTGAAGCCCGCCGGAGCGGAAGCCGAAACGGTGTCGTGAGGCAGATGATATGCTCTGGACGGAAACCCCGGTTTCCTATGGTTAACAAACATTAATGTATAGATAAGTCACGATATGGGATGTGCAGGATGCATAAACGGACGGGGAGCCACGCCTGCCGGTTGCGGTAACAAAGGACATTGCGCCAGCGGAAGTTGTGCCAAGCTCAACACCTACGATTGGCTGGCATCCGTTCCGCCAGCCCAGGGCCAGTCCGATCAACCATTTGTTGAGGTGCAATTCAAGAACGGCCGCAAAGAGTTTTTCAGAGATGAAGAAAAGCTGGGACTTAAGAAAGGGGATATTGTTGCCGTAGAAGCAGCTACCGGGCATGATATCGGTATCGTATCTCTTTCCACGGAAACCGCAGCACTTCAGATGCGCCGTAAAAAGGCATCGACCCGTGGCATACGGAAGGTATACCGTTTGGCTAAACCCGGGGATATTGAAAAATGGGCGAAGGCCATGGACCTTGAACATGATGCCATGCTGAATGCAAGGCAATTCACCAAAGAGTTCAAACTGGATATGAAGATCAACGACGTGGAGTATCAGGGTGACCGGACAAAGGCCATCTTTTACTATACCGCCGAAGACCGTGTTGATTTCCGTGAACTGATCAAGAAACTGGCATCCGAATTCAGGGTGAGGGTGGAAATGAAACAAATCGGTATTCGCCAGGAAGCAGGACGCCTTGGCGGTCTCGGTTCCTGCGGCAGGGAACTTTGCTGCTCTACATGGCTTACGGACTTTCAGACCGTCTCAACCAGTGCGGCCAGGTATCAGCAGTTGGCCATTAACCCTCAGAAACTGGCCGGACAATGTGGAAAATTAAAGTGCTGTCTGAATTATGAACTCGACAGCTATATGGAAGCTGTCAAAGAATTTCCGCGCACAGACCAATTACTGGAGACACAAAAAGGACAGGCCTTTCACCAAAAGACCGACATCTTTAAACGCCTCATGTGGTATAGCTACAAAGAGGATCCGAATAACTTCATTTGCCTTCCGCTTGATCGCGTAAATGAGATCATCCAACTTAACAAAGAACAAGAGAAGCCGGATGATCTGCTGGATAAGTCGGCCATGTACCAGAACATCCCGGTAGAACCCGATTTCAAAGACGTGATCAGCGATAACAGCCTGACACGATTTGACCGCACCAAAAAGAAGAGCCGCGGTAAAGGAAGGAAAGGCGGAAACCGTAAAAAGCAAAACCGGGGAAGAAGACCTTCCGGTAAAAAACCGAATGCATCATGAAGCATGCATCGATCATCATACGCTTCATGTGTTGCATCACACTCCTTACCTCATGTGATCCGAACCGTGTGTATGAGGAAAATAAAGCCATTGAGGGAGATGCATGGAAAGTTTCTGAGCCCCTCAACTTTGAAGCGGAGATCACCGACACCACCCAGGCATACAACGTGTACCTGAATGTGCGCAACGCATCGCACTACGGATATCGGAACCTGTATATGTTGGTGGCCACCACCTTCCCTAATGAACAGGTGATACAGGACACCGTCCAGGTCCTGCTGGCGAATGAGGCTGGCGAATGGCTCGGAAGCGGCATGGGTGATATATGGGATTCGCAGGTGATGTGGAAACATGCCGTACGGTTCCCGATGGCCGGAAAGTACCGGTTTAGACTGGAGCAGGCAATGCGTGTTGATCCGCTGCCGTTTATCATGGAAGTGGGCATACGCATAGAAAAATTTGAACGTCCCTAAACAGGGTTGTATATGGCGAAGAAATCTCCGGAGAAAAAAAATAAATGGACCCGATACATCATTTGGATGTGGGTACTGGTCCTGGGACCCATCCTGGGTTTCGGAGCACTGATCTATGCCGTTTCAGCCGAGGCATTGGGTCCGTTGCCTTCGTTCCGCGAACTTGAGAATCCCAAAAGCAACCAGGCCACACTGATCTATTCTTCAGATAAAAAACTGCTTGGTAAATATTTCAGCGAGAACCGTACCAATGTGACATTCGATCACCTATCCCCATATCTTGTCCAGGGACTGATCGCCACCGAAGATGAACGATTTTATGATCATTCCGGCGTAGACCTCCGGGGGCTGATACGTGCGGTCGTTTACGTGGGTGGAGCAGGCGGAGCCAGCACCGTTTCACAGCAATTGGCAAAGAACCTTTTTCCCAGGCAAAACCTGTCCCTCGTCAAACTGATCATCCGGAAACTCAAAGAATGGGTCATTGCTGCCAGACTGGAAAGACAATACACCAAGGATGAGATCATCGCCATGTACTTCAATACATTCGATTTCATCAACAATGCCGTAGGTATTGAATCCGCAGCACATGTATATTTCAATAAACCATCCGATTCCCTGAACCTGCAGGAGTCTGCCATGTTGGTTGGAATGGCTCAAAACCCGGCTTTATACAATCCGCTTAAACGCCCGGAGATGACCATGAAACGTAGGGAAGTTGTTCTGAGCCAAATGGTGAAAAACAAACTGCTGACACGTGAGGTTTATGATTCAGTGAGGACCCTGCCCCTTGGCCTGGACTATCGTATCGTGGACCACAAAGAAGGCCCCGCTCCCTATTTCCGCGAAGTACTACGTTCCAAGGTCACCGAAATACTGGCGCAGAAGGATCCTAAGACGGGTCAGTATATCTACCACGATACGGAAGGCAACCCTTATAATATCTACAAAGACGGGCTGCGCATCTATACCACCCTCGATTCCCGCATGCAGGCACACGCAGAGTGGGCGGTTACCCAACATCTGGGTAGCGAACTTCAGGACGAGTTCTTCAAGAATCTTAAGAAGCGAAAAAATTCGCCTTTCGATTCGCGCATCTCTGCAAAACAACAGGAACAGATCATGACCCTGGCCATGAAACGGTCCCCGAGATATCTCATACTCACAGGTAAACAATGTGCCAACTGCGGACGGCGTGGTGCCAGCAACGTGGTGAGAGATAAAATCAATGGGCAACCCGTGTTCCGTTGTACATCCGACGACTGTGAGTTTGTCCGGTATGCGACCGACCCGGACTCCATACCGATCATCTTCAACACACCAACTGAAATGCACGTTTTCTCCTGGAAGGGAGATATTGATACCGTGATGACGCCGATGGATTCCATCCGGTACTATAAGAGTTTTCTGCAGGCCGGACTGATGTCCATGGATCCGCATACCGGATTTATCAAAGCCTGGGTGGGTGGGATCAATTACCAGCACTTCAAGTACGACCACGTGTACCAGGGAAGAAGACAGGTGGGATCCACCTTCAAACCCATCGTGTATGCACTGGCTATTCAGCAAGGCCTGGATCCATGTCACGAGGTGGCTAACTATCCGGTGATCTTTGAAAAGGATCGCTTTAGTCTGCCGGAAGACTGGTCACCAAAAAATGCCGACGGTGTGTACGGTGGTATGATCTCTCTCAAGTACGGTCTGGCCAACTCCATCAATACGGCCACCGCCTGGGTGATGAAACAATACGGTCCGCAGGCCGTGGTGTCACTGGCAAGAAAAATGGGGATCACGAGTCCGTTGGAGCCGGTACCTTCTCTCTGCCTCGGTGTGGCTGACCTGACGATATATGAACTGACGGGAGCCACCTCCACCTTTGCCAATAAGGGCATGTGGCTGGAACCCATTTACCTTACCCACATTGAAGATAAATACGGCAATGTGATCTACCGCTTCAAACAAAAGCGTGAAGAACCCATGAGCGAAGAAACCGCTTACATCATGCTGAACATGTTGAAGGCGGTGGTAAACGGGGCCTGTTGTGACCCCAAAGGCAAGTGGACCGGAACCGCCATGCGACTTCGGGGATCAAGACCGTATGCCGGAATCAAGACGCCCTTCGGAGCTAAAACGGGAACCACACAAAACCAATCCGACGGATGGTTCCTGGGTATCACCCCGGATCTCGTGACCGGCGTGTGGGTGGGTGCAGAAGACCGCAGCGTGCGCTTCACCAGTCTGTACCTGGGACAAGGTGCCAATACCGCCCTGCCCATATGGGGATACTATATGAATAAGGTTTATGCAGATCCGAAACTCGACATATCCAAAGAAGACTTCGAGCGACCTGCCAAAGAGCCCACCCGTACCACCGATTGTAAATCATACAAGAAAAATAATGACAGCGGGGGTTTTGATGACCCGTTCTCGAACTGATCGCCCCATGGAAAGTGCACCCGTTCTCTGGAACCCATCAACGGCCTGGAAGGAACAAACCAACATGGCCCAATACCTTCGGTGGATCAAGGATCACAGGAAATTATCCTTTGAATCCTACGAAGATCTTAGAAAATGGTCTGTGGATCATATTGCCGACTTCTGGCTTTCCATCTGGGAATATTACGACGTCATCTCCCATTCCGACTATGAAAAGGTGATCGACGTGCCCTCCGGGACCATCATGGGCACCAGGTGGTTTACAGGTAGTACCCTCAATTATGCCGAACACGTGTTCAGGCAGTCTAATGATCAGCATCCTGCCATCATCTTCAAATCCGAAAGGCATCCCATTCAACATATTTCATGGAAAGAACTGGAATCCAGGGTTGCTGCCATCGCCGCCTGGTTAAAAAACAAAGGAGTCTCCAAAGGCGATCGGGTGGTTTCTTTTCTGCCTAACACACCGGAAGCACTGATGGCCTTTCTTGCCACCAACAGCATCGGGGCGATATGGTCCAGTTGCTCACCTGATTTCGGAACAGCAAGTGTGGTGGACCGCTTCCAGCAAATCGAACCCAAGGTGCTGTTCACTTCCGATGGCTACAGTTATAACGGTAAGCCATTTGATAAGACCGCTGCTGCGCAGGAACTAGTCAGCGCCCTGCCGACCCTGGAGCATGTGGTATGGTTTCCGTATCTGAATACCGATGCCCCGCTACCATCCATCCCAAACATCGTGTTATGGAATGATGTGGTCAAGACAGCTTCGGGGAAACTCACCTTCACTCCGGTTTCTTTTGACCATCCCATCTGGGTATTGTACTCTTCCGGTACTACAGGAAAGCCCAAGGCGATCACCCACAGTCAGGGAGGCATTTTACTGGAACATTTGAAAGCCCTGGGACTGCATCAGGATTGTAAACCGGGAGACCGGTTCTTCTGGTACAGTACCACAGGATGGATGATGTGGAACTATGCAAATTCCGCACTGCTTCATGGATCCACCGTGGTGATCTACGAGGGAGCCGCCGCCTGGCCCGACATTCATGCACTCTGGAACTTTGCTGCAGAGGCAGGCATCAATCACTTCGGTGGAGGTGCCGCCTACTATATTGCCTGCATGAAGAAAGGGGTGTCGTATGCGGGGCAAAATAAATTTCCTGCATTGCGCTCCGTTGGATCCACCGGGTCGCCATTACCACCCGAAGCGTTCGAGTGGTTGTACGACCACATCAAACAAGACATGTGGCTCATTTCATTGAGCGGTGGTACCGATATATGCAGCGGCTTTGTCGGCGGGTCGCCCTTGCTACCTGTACACAAAGGGGAGATCCAATGCCGCATGCTCGGTTGCGCTGTGGAGGCATTTAATGACGATGGTGAAGCGATCTATGATGAAGTGGGGGAGATGGTCATCACACAGCCCATGCCTTCCATGCCGGTCTTCTTTTGGAACGATGAAGGCCAGGAGAAATATCGCGCCAGTTATTTTGAAATGTATCCCGGAATCTGGCGTCATGGCGACTGGCTTCGCATTACCGATCATGGCAGCCTGATCATTTACGGCCGTTCCGATGCCACCCTCAACCGGGGCGGCGTGCGCATAGGCACCAGTGAGGTGTATAGTGCTGTGGACAGCATCCCGGAAGTGGCGGATAGCCTGGTGGTATGCCTTGAGAAAGATGGCGGCTCATATTACATGCCCCTGTTCGTGGTTATGTCATCCGGGCATCCGCTGAACGATGCCATGAAAGATAAGATCAACGCTACGTTGAAAAGTGCATATTCTCCAAGACACGTTCCCGATGAGATCATAGAGGTTTCTGAGATTCCGTATACCATCAGCGGCAAGAAAATGGAAGCTCCCGTAAAGAAGATTCTCATGGGTATGGATCCCAAAAAGGCGGTAAGCAAAGATGCCATGAGAAACCCTGCAGCACTCGATGTATTCATGAAGCTGGCCACCGCCTGATCAGGCCTGCCTTTCATCATGATCTCTTCGTCAGAAATAACGTTCATCATTCCCTGCTACAATGAGTCCCACCGCCTGGATGTTACCCGAAGAAAATTAGGTGACCTGTACGCCATTCACCCGGATCAGCCCGGCATCATTTTCGTGAACGACGGAAGTACCGATGATACGGAATCACGCCTGCATGATCTCTGTGAACACCTGCAAACGCTGTCGCCCGGCATTCCTTTTCGTACCATCAGCTACCCCAACAACAAGGGGAAGGGCTGGGCGCTTTATCAGGGAATACAGCAATGTGAAACCCCCTGGTGCATTACATTGGACGCGGACCTGGCAACAGGACCGGAAGAGTGGAGGTACTGGAATGAAAAAGG
This sequence comes from Flavobacteriales bacterium, assembly GCA_020435415.1. Taxonomy (NCBI): domain Bacteria; kingdom Pseudomonadati; phylum Bacteroidota; class Flavobacteriia; order Flavobacteriales; species Flavobacteriales bacterium. The sequence goes on along the minus strand of JAGQZQ010000003.1, from coordinate 54,276 downwards.
TTGGATAGGGGAGGAAGACAATAAGGTCTACATAGGCTCAAGGGAGAAGGGCATCCAACACCGGATCGTCCGCTATTCCTGGTTCCGGAGAAGCATTGGGCTGGCCTTTAATCGACTGGTTCGTATGTACACCCGCATGCCTTTCGATGATACCCAATGCGGATTCAAATGCTACCCCACAGCAATTGCGCGAGCGGCTTTTGAAAATCTGAATGACTACAGCTTTGCGCATGATGTAGAGGTATTGATGAACATCCATCACAACCATATTCCCATCGTGTCATTGCCGGTGCACTGGAATGAAACTGCCGGATCCAAAGTGAATGTTTTTCGCGACGGCTTTCAGATGTTCCGGACCATCCGAGGACTCCGGTCGAAAAGCTGAATGACGTTATCTCTTCCTGAAAACAGCAACCAGACTGAGGCCGCGATGGGCTTTGGAATGAACAATCGCCTGGGATTCGCGTTGCAGAATATATCCGAACACCCGATCAATAACGGCAGGTAACCGCGGTGCTTCCACTTCATCTTTTTTTGCCCTGTCCTTCTTTCTTTTCCTGGCAGCCAGAGGATACAGTGTGGTATTCCACCACTTCAATAGAAGATTCTCCCATCCATGCACAAAGCCGGACCTCAGCATATCCTGATCATATCTGCGGAAATGGCCCAGAGCACGATCATGTGCACCGAACAGCTCAGGCATGGCAGGCACGGATAAAATGAACAGTCCGTCTTTTTTCAGTACCCGTCTTATCTCCGCGATGGCCGCATGATCATCTTCTATGTGCTCCAGCACATCAAAAGCAAGCGCAATGTCGAACGTCCCATCTGAATAAGGGAGATGCAGGGCATCGGCCACCTTCTTCTCTACACAATACTGTTCCGGAATCATGGCTACCGATGCCTCATCCGGGTCCGTGGCATATACCTTTCCAAAAGGGTGAATCACATGCATATCATCTCCCGTGCCGGCACCCACATTCAGGATGTTAACACCGGGCACAGGCACGTAAGCACGAAGAAGGGTTTGGATCAGAGACTTTTTTCCACGGAACCAGAAATTATCGGCATGTACACCTCGTTCCTTGTCCCTCCTGTCCATGGCATTCAGACTTGCTTAAAGCATTATACGCTGCGTTCGGCGCTCTCGTGATACTCTGCATCTATATTGATGTTCCAGAGGTTATACGGACTTCCCGGAAGCTTGAGGTAATTGCGTGCAGCAAGGAGTCCGCTATAGGTAGAATGATCCTGGTTGTTGTATTTGTACAGACCTCCGCGTCCGATTGGGCTCAAGTTATGAATGGCGTCCAGGTAATCCCGAAGTGCATTGTAAGGTTCCTCGTAGCCCAGGTAGTAGGTAGGATAACTTTCCGTCTCACGAACCACCCAGCCGTTGATGATATCCTTCTCCTTGCACAGCCCGATCATCTCCATTTCCCTGCCGGCCAGTTTCACCAACGCCTCATCGGACATCTTCCATAGATCGTCAGACTTGAACACGAAGTACTCGACGCTAACGGCCGTCTCCGATCGTTTGGATGTCATCCTGTCGGAAAAATTGTTGTAGTTCGCAATGCGTGCGGCTTTTACCTCGGGTGCATGGACGTAAATCCACTGATCCGGAAAGAGATTCTCTCCGGTGATGAGAAAATTAACGGTGATGTGTTCCCGGTAGTAGAGCGCATTGGCGGCATCATTCAGTTCCGCAGGAGGTGCCGGATTCAACAAGTGAAAGAAGTGGGTGATGGGTGCGCTGTTGAAGAAATGTCTGGCTTTGATGGTGGCTTCCTGTCCGCTTTGGTCTGTAACGACCACGCCTGTCAGGGCACCGTTCTCCATCACAAATTTCTTCACGGTCGTATTCATCAGGATCTTTCCTCCTTTTTCCACGACGCGCTCCGCCATCTTCTCGTACATCTGGCCCGCTCCTTCTACGGGATAGTCGAACTGATCCACGAGTGTTTTAGGCTTTCCTTTACCGCTGCCGGCCAGGGCATTTTTTACCACCTGCACGAAATTCAACCCTTTGATGCGTTGTGCCGCCCACTCCGCTCCGATCTCACTGCAAGGAATCCCCCACACCTTCTCGGTGTAAGTTTTAAAAAATGTTTTGTAGAGCTTGGTACCAAACATTTGTGAGATCCACTCTTCAAAAGTGTTCGCTTTCTTTTTTGGTTTGATACGTGCCAGGCCGTAGGAGACCATGGCCTGAAACGACTCTAGTGGGCCCAACTTCAACAATACGTCCTGTGCCTTGATGGGATAATTGAAAAACTTGCCTTTGTAATATATCCTGGTAAGCCTGTCTACAGGGATAAAGTCGCTCCCGAGCACTTCCTTCCACAATGCATTCACTTCCTCATTCTTGGTAAAGAACCGGTGCGGTCCCACATCAAATCTGGCGCCATCCCGTATTTCCGTTCTTGCCAGTCCGCCCACCACCTCATTCCTGTCGATGATGATCAGATTTGTTTCGCCGTTCTTAACCAGCTCCCAGGCCGTACCCAGGCCCGCAGGTCCTGCACCGATGATGCAGCAGTTGTATTCTTGTCCGTTACTTTTCTCCATAGATTTTCACCTCAAAGTTATCAACATAAACCGGTTCTTCCTGAGGATTGTAGACAAATATCTTCAATTCCGACCCACGAATCTCGGAAGGCAAAAGTGCAAAATTGAAGTGACCGGGCAGCCATTTATTTTCCTGACCCGGAAGATGATCGGTGTTAAAGTATTCTTCTCTTACCTTATTTCCGGACTGATCAATCACCTGCACTGCAATGCCCGTATTCACGGGATGCCTGCTCATGCTTTGGAGATCGAGCACGACCCTTACCATACCCTTGCCGGTATATATCCTGTCGAACTTGTCCGTATAACAGATGCCATAAGGCATGTCGCTGTATGCCCTGGAGGAACGACTCCCTTCAAAGGCCACTTCATCTGTGATGGTGTTTTCGTTATTCCAATGCGTCTCACCAAGCGGCACTTCCAGGTTGTGGACCTCCTTCGCAAGCAACTCCCAGGCCATCGAATCCGGTTCGGTCCGGTTTTCATACAGCCTCACTTTAATGCTTGGAAACAACCGCTCGATAATCGGCGTCATGGTTCGCTTGAGTTCGCCAGAAATGTTTTCACCAACGCCACCAAGATCGGCCTGATGCGCTTCCACATAAAACACCCTTTGATAAGGTCTGACAAACGTATCGCGCTCAACGTTCAATGCGCTGATGAAAAACACATCACGTTCATTCATGAGCGGAATGGTATGCTCGTCTTCGCTGAAAGCCTCCGGATCATAATAGTAGGTGAACGGCAGATAGGTACACCAGGGTGCCACCAGTATGGCATCTCCGGGTTTGATGGTGCTTTTGATGAATGACGTCGCATGTTTCCAGTCTTCCCCTTTCGTCGGGTGTACGTTAAATGCACTGATGTAAAACCACAACACCGCAGCTGCACCTGCCATCCTCGCTGCTGTTGGTATGGAGGTCGTTCTACCCAGCAATACAGCCAACAGTCCTACCTGACCGATGACCGTGTACATCAGGTATTTGGGCAAAAACAAAGACTTAACCTGGGAGAAGGCAAATGCTGCGATAACCGATATGTATCCACATCCGAGCATTAATATGACCAGCACACGATCCTTATCCATGGTGCCGGACCTCCACTTACTCCTGATGAAGAAAATGCCTGCCAGAAGCGTAATCAATATGATGACCCTTAACGAATCGTATCCATTCAGAAAGTCCTGGTAGATGTAGCGTATGTCTAACAACCGGGGTACAGGAATCCATGACGGTTCACGTCCGGAAACCCCGATTACAAACTTGAGCCAGGGTGCAAATAACAAGACCGATCCTAACTGACTTCCCAGGTAATAATACCATGTCTTTTTATCCCGCACACATAACAACACGGTCATGAACTGACCGACGAAAAGGAACACTGAAGCATAATGCGTGTACATCAATAAACTGTTGACCACCGCAAACAGGATCGTTTTTCTTAAGGTTCGGCGGAAAAACAATTCCATGAACAGGTACATGGAGATCACCGCCAGAAATCCTACAAGTGTAAAACTTCTCGCGTCGTGGGAAAATGCCAGCTGAAGATTTGAGAAAGTCAGCAGGGAGGCGCCCAGTATTGCAGATATCCCACCTGCATTTTTCCTCAGAAAAAGAAAGAACACACCGATGGTAAGGGCATTCAGGACAGTGCACATGATGCGTGCTGATACCAGGGAAACACCGAAAAGACGCACCCACCCGGCGATCAGAAGATTGAATAGCGGCGGATTGGGATCATCCTTGAGGATATCCATAAAAACCGCAGGAGACTGTTGGGAGTGATAAACGCTGACAGCTTCATCCAGGTGCAGGCTCTCATCACCCACGTGCAGCATACGCAGACAAAAACTCAGGATGATGAAAAACCAACAGATATAGGTAGCGTTATTCCCGGTCCAATCCGAGATACGCTGCATCCATTCTTCTGATTTATTTTTGATAGACAAAAACTACAAAGTGTTTATCTTATGTGGAAGCCCTCATTTGCCATGGCCAGTAATTCCCGATCCCCCCGGCTGTTGCCGTAGGCAAATATGCGTTCAAATTCATTAAGATTAAAATGGGCACGTACCCTGCGCTCCTTTTCCGGCCCGTAGCAGTTTGCAGGAATGATCCTGCCGGTGATCGCGCCACTGACCACTTCAAGGTCACTGGCAATACAATGTATTTTCATGGTTTCTGTCCAGGGCTTCACCCATGCTTCAACTGAAGCGGTCACCACAGCGATAACGGCACCATCCCGTTCATGTTGTCTGAGCTTTTCCAAGGTGTCTTTTCTGATCAGTTCGGGGAGGACGGTCATGCCGAATGCGGACGCCTTTTCTTTAAATTCCTCCGCTGACATTCCGCCAAAGAAATGCTTCAACACTTTTTCTTTCGCCTTCCAGTTCGGGATCAAATGCAACTTGTAGGCCGCCAACCACGGGAGATTACGCGCCATACCGGATAGGAATCCACCTTCACCGTGAACATACCGGATAAACTCCAGGAGTGTGTCCTTCTCGGTGAGGGTCCCGTCCAGATCAAAAAGAGCCAGGGTACGTGGCATCAGAGCTTTAGTTTCTTGAAGACGGGTTCCGGGATCATTTTGATGATCATCATCAGGTACTTCCACATCCATAAAGTGTAGACCACATTTTTCCTGCGCATGTGGGCTTTGTAGATGTCATTAGCCGCCTGTTCCGGAGATGCGGTCAGTGGTGCCGGGAGTGGCAGGCCCTCGGTCATGGCGGTTCTCATGAAGCCTGGAATGACCGTCATCACATGCACATTGTCGGGTTGAAGGCGGTTTCGCAGACCCGACAGATATGCGGTGAAGCCTGCTTTTGCACTTCCGTAAGCATAGTTGCTTTGCCGTCCACGGTCACCCGCAACGGAACTCACGCCTATCAGACAGCCGCTTTTTCTTCGCGCAAAAACCCGCGCCCATTCATTGAAAAGAGAGGCTGGCCCATAAAAATTCGTGTCCATCAGTTTCCTGAACTCTTCCGGATCCTCCATTGCATTCTCCTGGTTTCCGAGATATCCCGCACAGCAGATAACGGTATCCGGTGCAAGCCTTGACGCCATACTGCGGTGTGTCTCCATAGCGGCAACATCCATGGCTTCCACTGCCGGACGTTTTCCCGATTCCTTTTCGATCTCACCAGCCAGCAAATTCAGTGCGGCAACATCTCTCGATGCCAGGGTCACCTCCCACTTTTCCTGTGCATACTTTTTGGCCAATGCCCTTCCCAGGCCGGAAGAAGCACCTATCACCAATACCGACTTTGTATTCTTTTCCATGGATGAACCATTGTGATTTGTGGTTTGTATTTTACTCAATCCGATCCGCCGGGACTGCAGGGAAGCAAAACGACCGTCCGGATCCCATTGCTTCAGAAAGTTCCTGTAATCCTCCGCACCGGGATAGGTATCAAAGAACATTTGTTCAGACATCCTGACATCTTTAGCAAGGTACAACCGTCCGTTGTAATCCTTCACGATGGCATCCAGGCGTTCGAGAAATGGCAACAGTCCTTTGTTCAGCGGAAAATCAAGGGTGAGGGTATAGCCTTTTTTCGGGAAGGATATCATACCCGGTGCCTGATCTCCGAATAACTTGAGGACAGAAAGGAAGGAGGCATAGCCGGCTGATCTGCATTCGTCAAGAATTTTTGTAAGCGCTTCTTTACCCGACTCGATCGGGACCACCAATTGATATTGTGTAAACCCTTTCTTGCCGTATATCCTGTTCCAGTGCAGCAGGCTATCCAAAGGATAAAAATATTCATCGTAGTCTGTCAGGAACTCACCGCGATTCGCATTCCTGAAATAGAACCATTTGTTAAAGGCCGTAACGGACAAACGATTCAAAAGAAAGGAAGGAAAGAAAGGAGGAATGGTGATCTTGCGTTTTGCCGGTATTTCAAAGGGATTGCCGGTAACCTCGGATGCAAGTGCATGTTCACCCAGCATCAGGATGCTGCGCCCGAGGTTCTTTCCGCTGGCCAGGGTATCAATCCAGGCCACTGAATAGGTCGAAGCAATGTGCGTGTCAAACAAAGCCATCACCTCTTCCAGGTTGGCTGCCTTTTTATTCACCTGTTTGATCCATGCGCTTTCCACCTTTTTAAGCTGCATGGTGGCTTGCAGGATGATGCCCGTGAGCCCCATGCCGCCACTTGTTGCGTGAAAAAGTTCCGGCTGTTCGGAAGGGCTGCACGTCACGATGCGACCATCGGGAGCCAGCAACGTCAGTGATAATACGTGCCTGGAAAATGTACCTTCCGAATGGTGGTTCTTGCCATGGATATCAGAGGCAATGCCACCGCCGATGGTCACATACCTCGTACCCGGTGTGACCGGAATAAACCACCCCGCAGAAAGGCAGGTGGTGATGATCTTGTCCAGACTGACCCCTCCTTCACACCGCACCATGCCGGTTACCGGATCAAAGGCAAGAATACGATCCAGTGCGTTGGAAGACCAGATGCGTTCACCCAGCGATGAATCTCCGTAACACCTGCCCAGTCCGCGTGGGATCACCGGATCGTCTTCGGCAAAAAGCCAGTCCTTTATTTTATCCGGTTGATTTCCTTCATACCAATCGGCCCGGACCACCGGGTAGTTTCCCCAGTTGGTTGCCGTGTTCATAGGTAGATCATCAAATACATGATTGCCAACCACGCCACCACCAGCACCAAAAGGAACGGTTGACCGAGTAACAGTCTGACTGGATCACCACTTTTGTTTTCCACCAGGGTCAACTGGAGGTATTTTAATACGCCAATGATCACCAGGATCGTGGTGAGATAAAGATGCGGAGAATGGGTGCGTGCGATCACCTCCGGTGATACCGTATACATCATGTATGCGACGATCACCACAGCGGCCATCAGGATGATCGCGCCGGAAATATAGGGCAGGTTGTAACCGGTAACGGACTTCCTGGTGACCTCACCGCTTTCCTGATGAAGCAACACATCCTCCCGTCTTTTAGCAATGGCAAGGAACAATGCCAGAACAAATGATACCAGCACGATCCACCTGGAGATCTCTACGTCCGCCAGTACACCCCCGGCCAGAATACGAATGAGAAAGCCGAGCCCCACAATGCTTACATCCAATACGGCCACGTGTTTCAGGCCCATGGTATAACTGATGTTGAGTAACAGGTAACCAGCAAGAATCAGCAGGAAAGTCTGATCCAGCATAAAGGCGATGGTTAGGGCAGAGCCAGCCAAAAGTATCATCGTGACGACAGCTTGTCCGGCAGCCACATGACCTGATGCGATGGGCCGGAAACGCTTCACGGGATGAAGCTTATCCGCTTCGCGGTCCATCCAGTCGTTAAGAATATAAACTGCAGATGCCGCCAGGCAAAATGCCAGGACGCCCAATAATACCCATTGAATGGCCCCAACATCCGTGATCTTCCCGGCAAAGAACACCGGAAAGAAAAGGATCAGGTTCTTGATCCATTGTTGAGGGCGTAAGAGTCGGATGATGTGCATGCCTTCGGATAAGTCCGTGTAAAACGGAATGAAGGCCTAAAGATACGATCCCGTGAAAAATGGCATGGAACGGAACTAAAATTCGCGTCTATCCCTGTCCCTTCACCTTCATCGCCTGCTGGATATCTTCCAGGCGACCTTTGGGAATGGCATTGATAAGTTTTTTGGTATAGTCTGATTGCGGGCGATGGTAGATCTCTTCCGCAGGCCCCATCTCTTCGATCTTTCCGTTGTTCATGACGATCATCCGGTCAGACATGAATTTTACGACCGAGAGGTCATGGGAAATAAAAATATACGTAAAGCCGAACGACTCGCGTAGCTCTATTAACAGGTTCAGCACCTGCGCCTGCACGGAAACGTCCAACGCCGAAACGCTCTCATCACAGATGATAAATCTGGGCTTCAAACCCAGCGCACGGGCAATGCAGATACGTTGTCGCTGGCCACCGGAAAACTCATGGGGATACCTGTGGTAATGACTTTCCTGCAGATTCACACGCTTCAGCAATTCAATCACCTTCCCCTTTCTCTCCTTGTCGGACTCACCGATCTTATGCACACGCATGGGCTCCAGGATGGCCTCACCAATGGTCATGCGCGGATTAAGAGAAGAATACGGGTCCTGAAAGATGATCTGTATGTCCTTGCGGATCGGGCGGAGCTCATCCTGTGTCATGGAATGGATGGGCCGTTCATCAAAATACACCTCTCCTTCCGTCGGATCAATGAGCCGGAGAATGGTCCTGCCAAGCGTGGTTTTTCCACACCCCGACTCGCCTACAAGGCCAAGTGTTTCTCCGGGATAAACATCGAAGGTCACGTCGTCTACCGCCCGCGTATAGTCTTTCCCTTTGCCGAACATACCATTGCCGGCAGGAAAATATGTTTTCAGGTTTCTTACTTTCAGCAAGGGATCCCTGCCGTATAGTCCGAGTTCCCGCTGCCTTTGCTCATCCCTGGAAACTTCAAACCGTGATAATACTTCTTCAACGGTATTGGTACTTTCCGTCATTACACCATCTCCCCCGACCTTCATAAAATCGGAGACCGTTGGCAACCAATGGAGTTTTTTATCCAGCGGCGGGCGACAGGCAAGCAAGCCTTTTGTATATGGATGTTGTGGATTCGAGAAGATATCCCAGACAGTTCCCTGCTCTACGATCTTACCCTTGTACATCACCACCACCTGATCCGCCAGTTCAGCAATCACACCAAGATCGTGGGTGATGAACAGGATGCCCATGTCATGCTGTTGCTGCAATTTCTTCATCAGATCCAGGATGGTCTTTTGTACGGTAACATCCAGGGCGGTGGTGGGTTCATCAGCAATCAGTACGGACGGATTACACGACATGGCCATGGCAATCATCACCCGTTGCTTTTGTCCACCTGATATCTGGTGTGGATAGTTTTTGAAGATTACTTCAGGCCTGGGAAGTTGCACCTCTTCAAACAAGGCAATGGTGCGTTCCTTCGCTTCTTTCTTGTCTACATTCTGGTGCAGCATGATGGCTTCCATCACCTGACTTCCATTGGTGATCACCGGGTTGAGTGAGGTCATCGGCTCCTGGAAGATCATGGCGATCTCATTGCCACGCAGGCTTCGCATTTGTTTCTCCGAAAGCTTTAACAGATCCACTGGACCGATGGTGGGACTGTCGAATAGAATCTCACCTTTGGAGATTTTGCCGGGTGGACTGGCAACCAGACGCATGACCGAAAGTGCGGTAACGGACTTCCCGGAACCGGACTCACCCACCACACCCACGGTCTGACCCCTGTTGATGGTGAATGAAATTTCATTGACCGCCTTTACGTACTCGTCTTCGGTACGAAACTCGGTCACCAGATCCCTGATCTCAACCAGCTTCTTTCCTTGCATTCCTGTATCGCCCCGGTTCAATGATTGGTAATTAATAAATGGTTCATTCTAAAGGTAAGAAATGACATACGTCTACGAAAAACCAACCACAAAGTTTTGTTAGGAGCCAATGAATTGTACGTTGTCTTCGGAAATAACAGGCATACCCTTGAACCTGAGCAGAAGTTGTACCATGGCAACCACATCTTTCTGACAGTAAACAACAATCCGTTCAAGGTCCTTTTCTTCCCAATACACACGGGCCACATCGGCTCCGGTGATGTCATCCTTCGGGGTCGGGATTCCGAAAACCGTGGTAAGGGTATTGAGGGAAGTGTAGTTCTTGTAATCTCCGAATTTCCACAGTTCCATGGTATCAAGGAAATTGACTTCCCAGGGTTTTTTTCCCGCGATGTCGAGAATCCTGGGCAACCGGATACCTTGGATCAGCATGCGCCGGGCGAGGTAAGGAAAATCGAATTCCTTGCCGTTATGTGCACAAAGCAAGTGTTGCGGTTTGTTATAATGGCTGTTCAGAAGGTTGGCAAAATCATTCAGCAACGCATGTTCATCATCTCCTGCAAATGATTTGATCTTGATCCCTGGCTGGCCATTGACAGGGGTAACGAAACCCACCGAAATGCATATCACTTTTCCGAATTCCGCATAGATTCCGGCGCGTTCGTACACATCTTCAGGTTCCACCTCCTGCCCCCGGGCAAGTGACAATGCCTTTCTTTCCCACAATGCGCGATATGCATCAGGCAAATCTTCATAATTGTACCAGCATGGAACGGTCTCAATATCCAAAAACAACACATTGTCCAGGTTGATGTGGTCGAGCATGGGATTGGCCTTTGACGGGTGTTACTTGATCATCACGCCCGGCAGCTTCAACAGCGGGATCGTGATCAGATTTTCTTCGGAAATGCTTCCGGTAACAAAGATATATTTTTTGTCATGGAGCAGGCCATCCAGGTAAAAACTCAGCCAGAACTCATTGCTTACACCGAACAGATGGTCCGGAAAGTACTCCACTTTTACAAAACTCCTCGGGTTGATTACTTCAAAAAAGTGACGCAGGGTAGAGGTCTTTACTTCACGGCCTCCGCTCTCACCATATCCCTTGGAAGTGATCATCACCCTGGATATCGGTTTTTTCTTCATGTTGATGAGATATACATTCCAGGCATCATCTACATGATCTCCTTCCCTTGCCACCACCATCGCCACATCTTCTACATCAGGAAATTTTATGTCTTTCTTCATTTCAAATCAAATTGGCTGGTCTGCAAAATCATTACTCCTCATGGCCAGAGATACCGGCAAGACGCAGACCGGTTTCAATATTTTGTATCACATCCAAAGGGTGACCCTGAACGTATTCACTGTTACGGTGATGTCCCAACCTGACGATGATCACCTGATGCTCCGGGATGACAAATACATACTGCCCGAGAATTCCCCTGGCATAAAATATTTTCATCCCATGGTGGTTCAGAAGCCACCACGCATATCCATATCGTTCCAACGGATGCCCTTCATCATTTAAACGCGCCGGATGGATGGATTCCGCGATGTATTCAGCAGGAATAAGCTGCCGGCCGTTCCACGTACCACCATCCTTGTACAATTTTCCTATACGTGCAAAGTCCCTGGCTGTTGCCGTAATGCAGCAATATGCCTTCTCCGTACCCCCTTCCCTGTCCGTACTCCACAAGCCGTCATGTTCCGCACCCATGGGTTTCCAAAGTGTTTCAGACAGGTAATCACTCAGTTTCTTTCCGGTTGCCTGGCGTATCACTTCTGCCAGAACCAGCGTATTGCCGGACAAATATTTATAGTCGACACCTGGTGGTTCAATGGCTTTCATTTCATCCACCAGCACGGGGATATTATCGCCATAGTAAGCACGGGTGGTAACGGATAGCGGACTGGCATAACTTTCATCCCAATCCAGGCCGCTGGACATGGTAAGAAGATGGCGAATGGTGATCTTGCCTTTATCTCCCTCTTTGAATGAGGGGATGAAGTCTCCTACCGGTTGGTCTACATTCCGGATCCGACCTTCTCCGATGGCGACCCCGATCAGTGCACCAACCACAGACTTGGCCATGGAAAAGGAACCGGAGATCCCATTCTGATCCAGTCCATCCCAGTAGCGTTCGAACAATAGTGAATCGTTTCGGAAAACAAGAAACGCTACAGGGTCCAGTGATTCTATGTTTTCCTGTTCCGATGGGGTGAATGCACCTGTGTTGTATTGGGTTGAAACAGGCCAGGGCTGAGGTTGCCCGGCATCAATGGTTCGGTTTGGGAAGAACCGGTAATCGTCGATGTTAGCAAAATTGTGGTAGACGGCGGAATACAGATAATTGTTTCCGGTAAAATGAATAACAGCTGCCAGTGCTGTGAGGATGATCAGGGTGATGATCAGGCGTTTCTTCATGAAGCTTCTTTTTCACTCGGGTGAACTTTCAATTCCGCTTCTTCTGTAGGAACCAGGGTCATACCGAATACATCCGCAAGGTGGTCCTTCAACCGCGCTTTCACTTCTTCCATATCCGGACGTGCATTCAGCTCTTTGGCCATGGAGGTCACTCCTTTGTCGGTAATTCCGCAAGGTACGATATGACCGAAATAACTCAGATCGGTGTCCACATTAAAGGCAAAGCCATGCATGGTAACCCAGCGGCTGGACTTCACTCCCAAGGCGCATATCTTCCTGGCCTTACCAGGATCTTCCGGATCCAGCCATACACCGGTGAGGCCTTCGATGCGTCCCGCCTCAATGCCATAGTCTGCAAGCGTGCGGATCACCCCTTCTTCCAGTGAGCGCATATAACGATGTATGTCCGTAAAAAAACGTTCCAGGTCCAGGATAGGGTAGCCCACGATCTGACCGGGGCCATGATAAGTGATATCTCCGCCGCGGTTAATGCGAACATAGGTGGCCTCTTTCTCCGCGAGTTCCTGATTGTTGATCAATAAGTTTTCGTCCGCTCCTGTCTTACCCAGTGTATAAACGTGCGGATGTTCACAGAAAAGCAGATAGTGGGGCGGGGGAGCGGTTGGTGTTCCCGCGTTTCTGGATTGCATTTTCCATGCGATGATCCGGGAGAACAGCTCCTCCTGAAGGTCCCAGGCGGGCTGGTACGCTTTCATTCCCAGATCAACGAATAAGGTTTTTTCCATACTGGCCGGTAGAATATTTTTTGTCAGATAGCCGCCAATGCGGATTTCAGGTGATCGATCACATTCACCTCCACGACATCCACGCCCTTCTTTTCCCCTAACAGTAACGATACCCAGTCGCCAAGATGCACCAGGTAAAGCGCACGGGTCACGGGATCTTGACCTTTGGACCACACCTCAGTGTAATGCGGGGTATACTTCAGGATCACTTCCTTGCTGACATCCATTCGCTTTTGGGTGCTCTTGTAGTCTGTCTCATTACGAAAAACGACCACGGCCTTTTCATCGTCGCCACCGGCCCATCCAACGAGTTCGTTGTGATTCATTTCCGGAAGCACGTGATGCCAGCACAGCATCTTTGCATTTTCATTCACCTGTTGTCTGAAACGGATGGCCACGCCTCCCGTACCTGCTCCGGCATAGATGACCGGCATACGTCCATACAACAAGTTTGTGAGTTCTTCGGCTTTCTTCATGATCTCTGTGAGATTCGCATCCAGAAAATCCGGAACGCCCTTCAAAGCATCCACCATAGCCTGATTGATGAGACCGAAATGACTGAAGATGATAAATTGTTGGGTGAGTGAATATCCGAAACAAGACCTCGGTGGCATCCCACCGGGAATAACGATCTTGTCGAAACCATACTCATCGGCAAGCTGTGCGATCTTTCCGCCTGAGGTGATACACACGATGTGTGCACCTTGCTTACGGGCATGTTCAAATGCTTCGAGCGTTTCTTCGGTGTTTCCCGAATAAGAAGAGGCAATCACCAACGTTCTGGGTCCTACGAATGCCGGAATAAAATAGTCGTTGTTTACGGTGACAGGAATCTTCACATGTTGCGCGGTCAGTTCCGCAATGATGGTCCCGGCGATACCGGAACCACCCAAGCCAGTGATCAATACGTTGTCAAAGGTTTTATCCGCTTCACGCAAGGGGGTTGAAGTTCCAATGGACATGGCCTCCCGAAGTTGGTTGGGGAAGTTGCTGATCAGTTCTCGCATGGTCATAAGCTGTCAATTTTCAGGCGGATCTCCGCCATTATTTTAAAAGCCTGCACTACTTCAGGCACGATGTTTTACATTTGTAACTTCCGGTACGGAATATGAATGGTGAAGACAACGCCACGGAACGGTCCGCAACCGGTAACCGCAAAATTAACGAAAATGGCCAAAGAACTGAGCGAACAAGAACGCATTAGGAGAGATTCTCTTGAAAAACTGACCGAGCTGGGCATCAATCCCTACCCTGCCGAAGCTTTTGAGGTCAACACTTCAGCCAAAGAAATTCTGGATCACTACGAGTTGAACAAGATCCATTATAAGAATATCAGCATGGCCGGACGGATCATGTCCCGCCGGATCATGGGCAATGCCTCGTTTGCAGAATTGCAGGACGCCACCGGACGAATTCAGGTCTACATCAAAAGAGATGAAATTTGTAAAGGAGAAGACCAATCCCTTTACAATACCGTGTTCAAAAAATTACTGGATATCGGTGATATCATCGGTGTCAAAGGTTATGTGTTCACCACCAACACCGGAACCATTTCCATCCATGTAACCGAGCTGAAACTGCTTTGCAAATCGCTCCGACCATTGCCTATTGTCAAAACCGACCACGAAGGTCACGTGCACGATGCATTCACAGATCCTGACCAGCGCTACCGCATGCGTTATGTGGATCTGATCGTGAATCATGAGGTTAAGGACACCTTCATCAAACGCACCCGTATGGTGAATTCCATGCGGAATTTCCTGGCCGACAAGGGTTATCTTGAAGTAGAGACACCGGTGTTGCAGCCAATATACGGAGGCGCTGCCGCCCGACCGTTCAAGACGCATCACAATACCCTTGACATGACCCTGTACCTGCGTATCGCCAATGAGCTATACCTGAAACGCCTGATCGTAGGCGGGTACAACGGCGTGTTTGAATTCTCGAAAGATTTCCGGAATGAAGGGATGAGCCGCTTCCACAACCCGGAATTCACCCAGGTGGAACTGTACGTGGCTTACAAGGATTATGAATGGATGATGAACCTCGCCGAGACCCTGATCGAAAAAGTCGCGATGGACCTGCATGGTACCACCGAGGTACAGGTGGGGGAACACGTCATCAACTTCCAGCGCCCCTGGAAACGATACACCATGTATGAGGCCATTGCACATTTTACCGGTGTGGATATCTCCGAAATGAACGAGGATGAATTGAGGGCGGCCGCCAAGTCCATGGATATACATGTAGACAAGTCCATGGGCAAAGGCAAGATCATCGATGAGATCTTCGGAGAGAAGTGCGAACCACACCTCATTCAACCAACCTTTATCACCGACTACCCTGTGGAAATGTCGCCACTGGCGAAAAAACACCGCACCAAGGAAGGATTGGTGGAACGCTTCGAAGCTATCTGCAACGGTAAAGAGATCTGCAATGCTTTCTCGGAACTGAACGACCCCATCGACCAACGCAAGCGTTTCGAAGAACAATTGGAGCTTGGTAAGCGCGGCGATGAAGAGGCCATGGTCCTGGACGAGGATTTCCTCCGTGCCATCGAATATGGCATGCCACCAACCGCCGGAATCGGCATCGGTATTGACCGCCTGGCTATGATCATGACCGATAGCGACAGCATCCAGGATGTGTTGTTCTTCCCTCAGATGAGGCCGGAGAAACGTGTAGAAATGATACCAGCGACAACAGGCCTTGATCCGGAAGGAGATGCAGCACTTGCAGAAAAATTTATCAACGCTGTGCCGTCTCACTTGGTGGAGCCCATATTATCAGAGCAAGAAGAATTGGTACTGAAAGTCATGGGAAGCAACAGCATTTCCCTTGATGAGCTTCGTGACAAGGTTAATCTCAGTAAGAACCAATGGGATAAAGCCATTAAAGGATTGAGGGAGAAGGAGCGTGTCCAGGTTAAGAAAGAAGGCGATAAAATGTTCATCACATTGTCTGACAAACCTTAATCAGCATTTATTCACTTCAAGGTCTTGAAGTGAGCAGAGGTCTTTTGATCTCAACTTCCCCGAACCCGCAATGATTTTTATCTTTGTGGCTCTCACAACGGAAAGTCCATTTGTCCTCAAACATTTCAATAGGCGTAATAGGTGGTGGTAGCTGGGCTACAGCCCTCGCGAAACTTCTTTGCAACAATGTAAAGGAGATCACCTGGTGGATGCGCAACCCCGAGGCCATTGCGCACATGGAGCGCTTCCATCACAACCGGCAATACCTGAGTTCGGTTGAATTCAATCCCGAGCAGATCCGCATGGAGAACGACCTCCAGAAGGTCGTGGATCATTGCACCCATCTGATTCTCTCTGTGCCTTCCGCATTTTTGCTGGGTGTGTTCAAAGACTTTCCGGTGGAAGGCATGGAAAACAAGATCGTTTTCTCAGCCATCAAGGGTATTGTTCCGGAATACAATGCCATACCTGCACGATTCATCCATAAGCAATTTCGTGTGCCTTATGAGAACATCGGCATCATCTGCGGGCCCTGTCATGCAGAGGAAGTGGCCCTGGAAAAATTATCCTACCTGACCGTGGGTTGCCAGGATGAAAAAAAGGCATCTGTTCTGGCCGATCTCCTCGCATGCAGGTATATCAAGACTTCCACAACCGATGACCTCTTCGGGACCGAGCTCTCCGCCGTGCTGAAGAACGTATTCGCTATCGCCAGTGGTATTTGCCATGGCCTGGGTTATGGCGACAACTTCCAGGCGGTCCTGATCGCCAATGGCATCCAGGAAATTGAACGCTTCGTGGATGCAGTACACCCCATTCACCGGGATGTCAAAAGCTCGGCCTATCTGGGCGATCTCCTGGTAACCGCATACTCTCAGTTTTCCCGCAACCGGACCTTTGGCAATATGATCGGGAAAGGATACTCGGTGAAGTCGGCGCAGATGGAAATGGATATGATCGCTGAAGGCTATTATGCCGTACGTTGCATTCAGGAAATCAATAAAAAGTTCCAGGTAGATATTCCCATTTGCGATGCGGTATACCGGATACTTTATGAGAAAATCTCGCCGGTAGCGGAGATGCGTATCCTTTCTGAAAACCTGACTTAAAGCGGAAATTTTTGCTTGAAGAAGGCCTGGTAACCTTCCACATCCTTCTGCTGATAGAAACGGATGAAGTTGGCAGCGGAGATCACGAATGCTGGCGCGCCTTGTAATGAGCCTTCCGTTAACGGTTCGAACTGCCTGTTGACATTGAGATAGTATCCCTTGGCTTTATTGCCGTTTTCAAAGCCTTTCACCATGATCAACTGACGCGCAGGATCCAGGATCATCGCTGAGATGGTAAATTTCTCAAGGCCATGAAACTTGGCATTGAAATCCGAAAGCTCCGTCTTCAGCTTATCAATACTTTCCTTACCGCTAGGTACCACCATCACAAAATAATGTACTTCATCCATATTCACTTCATAACTGCCTAAAGAATCCGTCGTTTCTTTGATGACAGCTGTTGTATCCTTTTCTGATTCCGCTGTCCTGGCGGTTTTCATGGCCTCAAGTATTTCCGCAGCGCGGCTACCGGCATCATCGTATGCATACTGGGTGGATACCTCTTCAAGTGCGGCCACAAATACGGAGTCCGTACCCCTGGTATTTCCGATGGCCAGGGCATTAAGCAAGGCGAACTTCGGAGCATAAGCGCCACCCTTATGGAGTGAGTCAGCCATTTGATAATTGTCCAGAACTACCTGGTATTTCTTTTCCTTGAAAGCCTGGAAGCTTTGTTCATACAACTTGACCGCTTCCGCCTGCTCCATCTTCTTTTCCTGAACGTAATTAGGATTGGAGATCAGCTGTGCATATTCAGATTCCGGAAACTCAGACAGTAAGATATTCTTGTACTCCGATGCATCAGCATCCAGTCCTTTTTCAGATAATAGCAGATATAGAAAATAGGATACGGGGGCGCGGTATTTATTATTCGGATAACGCTTCATCAATTCCTTGAAGGTACTGATCGCCTCATCCTGATCATCGAGTCGTTCTTTATAAATGATGGCAAGCTGGTAGTATGCTTCGATCAAACGGCTTTCAGACTGTGCCATGGCTTCCTCGGTGATAGGAATATTTTTAAGGTAAGCCTGTTTGTCACGTATGTTCTTAACCTTAAGGTCTCTGGTCTTACTCGCTTCCAGACTATCTGCTTCTTCCTCTTCGGAGAATCCTCCGAAGGTATTTTTATTGGACCTGCGCCAATTATCCTCCATGGGCCTGTCTCCCCAACGTGTCTTGAACTCTGCCAGGCCACTGGCCAGGGTGGTGGGGTTATAGAAGTACCACCCACCGATACTGCCCGGATTGGTATTGGCATTCTTTTGCGCGGAATTCTGGGTGATGAGTTCCCGGGAACGTCTCGCACGCTCTTCTTCTTCTATCTGCTTCTCCTCCTCTTCGCGGATGGCTTCCCTGATCAGATCCTCAATAAACGCATCCCTTTCCGAATCGCCCATCTTTGCGATCCGCTGAAGGCTATCCTCCACCATGATCACATTCAGATTACGTACCAGGCCGGTTAGGCTGTTCTTCTTGTTGAGGGCTTCCTGATACCTTTCATATTCCGCCGGAAGTTGCGTCACAGAACTATCATAATAAGCCTGGGCCTCCGGATAGTCGCGCAGGTCAAAGTGGACATCCGCCATCAGCAGATAGGAAAGTCCTTTCTGTTTGGGGTTCCCGGTGCTTGATCTGACAGAATTCTCCAGGTGTTGCAATGCTTCATCTGTCTTTCCTTCGCTGAGCGACATCTGCGCAAGGGTATAATGTATCTGATCAAAATACTCGATGTTCTTGTCATCCCTCAACATCTTATCCAGTTGCTTGCGGATATTCGCCTTTGCCGATGCGCTGGCCTTTCCGCCGTCCGCTCCCAACGCACGTGCATGATTGATCTTCGCATTAAAGGCCATCTCATAGGGCGGGTTCAACTTCACCACCTGTTCAAAGAGTCTGCCGGCCTTTTTGTATTCACCATCTTTTTGATATATCTGGGCAAGGATAAACATCAGACGGACCCTTCTTTTCCTTTTGCGCGTGAGGGAGATCGCCTTTTGAAGATGGATGGCGCCATTGATATAATCCTTCTGTTTCAGGAAGAAATCCGCATAGACCGTCTCGTATTCTCCTTTGAGTTTTTTCGGAAAATCCTTGTCGTTCTTGATCATATCCAGAATCAGGAGTCCGTCATCAAAGCGCCCCAGTTCGGCATATGTTCTAACCAGCCAAAGCCTGGCGTCATGTTTGATCTCGTTCTTGTCATAGCGCTTTGCTACATAGTCGAATGTTTCCAACGCTGTTGCAAACTCCTGCTTGTAAAACTGGGCTTCACCCATCAAAAGGAAACTGTCGTCGATCCAGTTACAATGTTCGATCTTCTTAATGTCCATCGAGTGGCGCTGGATCACCTGAGAACACTTCTTGATGGCCCGGTCCATCTGCGGAAAAAATGCCTGAGCCACTTCCTGTGAACCATCGGGATACACATCAAGCACGACGGAATAATCATCAATGTGGCCTTTCTCCAGTCCGGCAACGCCTTCCTTTACGCTTTCCTTTGCATTGAAATAGCCATTGTATCTTGCCGTAAGGTTATGGTAATTGCGGTTGACAAAAGAGTTCTTCTTTGTTGAACACGATGCCAACATAAGCAGGGAAATGCCTACGATGAAATAATGGTATGTGAAAACTTTACGCACGGTTCTTTGAACTGATGCCACGCAAATTTATTTTATTTTGGGCAGTATCCCTTGGCTTTTATTTTCCCGGGACCATTTGTAGGGGGCAAAAAACGCATATATTCCACATGATCCTGATAACAGAAAGTTATGAATTGCCAGTCACAAATCAGAAATAACCCGGGGCAGTGCTTTACAGATAAACATCCGCTTGTCTGTTGTTTTTAAGATATTTGCAAACTTATGCAGGAAGCACCTAAGAAAAAACTGCGGCAACGCCTCAAGAATAAATACCGGTTGGTGGTGATGAATGACGACACCTTTGAAGAAAAGATGTCTCTTAAACTCACACCCATCAATGTGTATGCACTTATAGGAACTTTTACCATTCTTCTGATCGCTTTGGGAATTACGCTGGTTGCATTTACCCCGCTTAGGCAATATGTGCCGGGTTATACAGCCATCCAACTGCGAAAACAAGCCATAGGAAACGCACTGGCCGTCGATACCCTGGAAGAGAAACTCAGGCTATACGAACAGTATTTCGGAAATCTGCAACATATCTTGGCAGGTGAAGACACCACCGGACAAGACACCATCTTACCATCCGGCACTTCTGCGGTACCTTCAGATTATCAGAATATAGAATTGTCCAGGTCCAAGGCAGAATCGGAATTGATTGAAAAAATTGAGTCCGAGGATAAATTCAATCTGGCCTTCAATGAACCCGTTCCGAGTTCGGGATCACGCATAGATATGTTATTCTATACCCCGGTAAAAGGTTTGATCACCAGTGGATTTGATGCGCAGGAAAAACATTATGGTATCGACATCGTCTCAGCAGCCAATGAACCGGTAAAGGCCACCCTCGACGGGAAGGTCATCCTCTCAACCTGGACGTCAGAAACCGGTTACATCATCACTATTCAGCATAAGCATAACCTGGTTTCTCTGTATAAACATAACGCCGTATTGTTAAAAAAGACCGGCGAGTTTGTCAAAGCGGGTGAGGCCATCGCCATTATGGGTGATTCCGGTGAACTAACCAACGGCCCGCATCTTCACTTTGAACTCTGGCACAGCGGACAGGCTGTGAACCCCCAGGATTATATTTTATTCTGAACGATATGAGTTTAAAATCCACCCTCAGCATACCCGTTGCAAAGTTTATCCGGCAGCGTATGATGAAAAGTGTGGAGCGGCCGGATCAGGCACAGGCCGCCGTGTTCAATCACCTGATATCGACGGCAGCACAAACAGCCTTTGGCAAAGAACATGGATTTGGAAACATCTCAGCGCCCCGGGATTTCAAGAAACACGTACCCGTTAGAGACTACGAAAATCTTAAACCATGGCTTGAAAAGGTAAAGGATGGTGACTCGGATATTTTGTGGCCCGGTAAACCCATCTACCTGAGCAAAACCTCAGGAACCACCTCAGGAACCAAATACATTCCAATCACTTCTGAATCCATCCACAACCACATTGATACCGCACGAAATGCCTTGTTGAATTATATTGCTACCACCGGGAAATCAAAGTTCGTGGGAGGAAAAATGATCTTCTTGTCAGGCAGCCCCGAACTGGCAAAAACCAATGGTATCCTTACCGGTCGCCTGTCAGGTATTGTAAACCATCACGTACCCGGATATCTGCGGGGCAACCAGCTTCCTTCATATGACACCAACTGTATAGAGGACTGGGAGATGAAGGTTGATGCCATTGTCCGGGAGACTGTGGACAAAGACATGCGCCTTATCAGCGGCATCCCGTCCTGGGTGCAGATGTATTTCGAAAAACTGCTCAAGTTTACCGGAAAGGAAACCATCCTGGATATATTTCCAAACTTCAGCCTCTTTGTACATGGTGGGGTGAACTTCTCTCCGTACAAAGCAGGTTTTGATAAGCTGATCGGTGGCCACGTGGATACCATCGAACTTTATCCAGCTTCGGAAGGATTTATTGCCTTCCAGGACCGGCATGATGAAGAAGGTTTGCTGTTGAACGTGGACAGCGGGGTCTTTTTTGAGTTTATCCCCTTGGATGAAGTACACAATGAAAACCCGACACGGTTAACACTGCAGGAAGTAAAAACAGGTGTTCAGTATGCCCTTGTTCTCAGCAGCAACGCCGGCCTTTGGGCGTACAGCATCGGTGATACGGTTAAATTCATTTCCACAGACCCTTACCGATTGATCGTGACCGGCCGTATCAAACATTTTATAAGTGCTTTCGGTGAACACGTCATTGGCGAGGAAGTGGATCGTGCCATGCAGATCGCCGCCACGGAGTTCAATGCAGAGATCCGTGAATTTACCGTGGCTCCCCAGGTAAAGCCTGCAGACGGTTTGCCATACCACGAATGGTTTGTTGAATTCAGCATCCCTCCATCGGATCCGGAAGGGTTCCGAAACAGATTGGATGCCCTCATGCAACAACAAAATATCTACTATAAGGATCTGCTGGACGGAAATATCCTGAGAACGCTGGAGGTGCGGACTGTACAACAGGAAGGATTTATCGGATACATGAAGTCTATCGGGAAGTTGGGCGGGCAGAACAAGGTACCGCGGTTGTCCAACGATCGAAAAATAGCCGACGCTCTGCTGTCCGGAGGCTGGATCATTTAGAGTACAGATAGTCATCAACACAATAAAACCTATTTTTGCAGCCTGCGCATCACATGAGGGTACAGGAAAAGAAACATATCGCCATCCTTGGGTCTACCGGATCAATCGGTACACAGGCACTTGAAGTGATCGCCGGGCAGCGTGATCATTTCGAAGTGGAGGTACTGACAGCCCAAAACAATGCAGCATTATTAATTGAACAGGCGATTGCATGGCGGCCCAATGCCGTCGTTATCGGAAATAAGGATGCTTACCGGCAAGTATCGGATGCCCTGGAATCCTTTGATATCAAAGTATACGCCGGATCCGATGCCCTGGAACAGGTGGTGGAGATGGAAGAGATCAACCTGGTGTTGACCGCCCTCGTCGGTTCGTCCGGCCTGAAACCTACACTCCGAGCCATTCGTGCAGGAAAAACCATTGCGCTTGCCAACAAGGAAACACTGGTGGTAGGTGGAGATATCGTTACGCAAACCGCCAGAGAAGCGGGTGTGAATATTTACCCGATTGACTCCGAACACTCAGCCATCTTCCAATGTCTGGCAGGAGAGTTTCACAACCCCATCGAGAAGGTAGTACTGACCGCTTCCGGTGGACCATTCCGGGGCCGAAAGGCTTCCGGACTTCAGGATATCAAACCTGAACAGGCATTGAATCACCCCAACTGGGACATGGGCGCAAAAGTGACCATTGATTCCGCAACCCTGATGAACAAGGGGTTGGAGGTGATAGAAGCCCGATGGCTCTTTGGTTTGCGACCCGAGCAGATCGAAGTGATCGTTCATCCGCAAAGCATCATTCACTCCATTGTGCAATTTGAGGACGGATCCATGAAAGCGCAGATGGGTTTGCCAGACATGAAACTGCCCATTCAATATGCCCTGGGATACCCCAATCGTATGAAATCTGAATTCCCAAGGTTTAACTTCATGCAATATCCGGAACTCACATTCGAATCACCCGATATTGAGACCTTTCGATGTCTCAGGCTTGCATTCGATGCCATGAAACAGGGAGGCAACAGTCCCTGTGTCATGAATGCCGCCAACGAAATTGCCGTAGCTGCTTTTTTGAATGAACAAATTCCATTTACCGGTATTCCCGGGGTCATCGAACAGTGCTTGGCTCAAGTCCCCTTTATAGCAAAACCTGGTCTTGATGATTTGCTCCAAACCGACCACGAGACCCGTGCGGTGGCGGAAGACCTGATTACCCGGGTAAAAGCGTAAAGTTGGCACCCCCGCACCATGTGCGGCTTTGGCACAAATTATTACATTTGTCAAAAGCGCAAGCCCCCTATTATGAACCGACCTATTCGTGTGTTGATCGCCAAAGTTGGCCTGGATGGGCATGACCGTGGCGCAAAAGTAATTGCCTCATTTTTGAGGGATGCCGGGATGGAAGTGATCTATACCGGACTCAGACAAACCGCCGAAAAAGTGGTGAACGCTGCATTGCAAGAGGATGTGGACGCGATAGGGATCAGCATTTTATCCGGTGCGCACATGACAGTATTCCCGAAAATCAAGGAAATGATGAATAATAAGGGGTTGGATGACGTTCTACTCACCGGAGGTGGCATCATACCGGATGACGATATGAAAAAGCTGGCAGAAATGGGTGTGGGACAATTGTTCGCACCGGGAACGGAAACGGGGGTCATTGTGAACTACATACGCGATTGGGTGGAAACCCATCGCAACCACTCATAAACCGATTCGATATATGGAAAGCGTTACTTATGAAAACTTACTGGCGGATGTGGAAGCCGGAATTCTCACCCTCACCATTAACCGCCCTGATAAGCTGAATGCCTTGAACAGGGCTACCCTTGAAGAGATCCGATCAGTGGTGCTCGAAGCAAGTGATGACCAGGAAGTAAAAGGTATCATCATCACGGGTGCCGGAGAAAAAGCATTTGTTGCCGGCGCGGATATCAAGGAATTTTTAGATATCTCCCCGGAAGAAGGAAAAGCGTTTGCTGCGAACGGCCAGGCTATTTTCAAAATGATTGAGGATTGCCATAAGCCCGTGATCGCTGCTATTAACGGATTCGCCCTCGGGGGCGGGTGCGAGCTTGCCATGGCCTGTCATCTGAGGGTTGCCTCGGAAAATGCACGCTTCGGACAACCAGAAGTGAACCTGGGTTTGATCCCGGGATATGGTGGTACCCAGAGACTGATCCAATATGTCGGAAAAACCAAAGCCGCAGAACTCCTGATGACCGGAGACATGATCACCGGCGAAGAAGCATTGAAGCTTGGTCTTCTGAATGCCCTGACAAGCAAGGAAGAATTAATGACCAAAACACGGGAACTCCTTGATAAGGTACTTTCCAAATCCCCGGTGGCAGTAAAAGGTGTGATACGCTGTCTGGATGCACATTTCAAGGATGGGGAGGACGGCTTTGTGACCGAGGTTGAGGAGTTCGGGAAATGCTTCGGGACGGAAGACTTTAAAGAAGGGACCAGCGCTTTTCTGGAAAAGCGGAAACCACAATTCCCCGGAAAATAATGGTAAAACATATCTCCATCAGGGTTTCAGGGAAAGTCCAGGGGGTGTATTATCGGAAGTCCGCACAACATGAAGCACAAAAACTGGGCATTGCAGGTTTTGTCAGGAACGAGGCCGGAGGAGATGTATGGATAGAAGCACAAGGCGAAGAGAGCCTGATTGATGCGTTCATTAAGTGGTGCGGAAAAGGTCCGGAGAATGCACGTGTTGACAATCTGGCCATTGAAGAGCATCCTGTATCGCAATCCTATGCAACATTTGAGATCAGGCACTAAGTGTCGGGATCATACCTTTACAAAAGCGTACCGTATATCCTTTGAATCCACTTAAGAAACTGGCAGGACAAACGGCCATCTATGGCCTCAGCAGTATTATCGGGAGGTTCCTGAATTTTCTGCTCATCCCTCTTTATACGCACGTTCTGCCCGAGCATGAGTACGGTGTGGTCACAGAGATGTACACCTATCTGGCATTGCTTATCATCATCCTGACCTATGGCATGGAAACTGCCTACTTCAGGTTTAGTGAAAGCACGCTGGATAAGAAAAAGGTATATGCCACCGCATTGACTTCGCTGATACTGACTTCGCTGATCTTTCTGGTTTCAGCCGTCATGTTCTCATCACAGATTGCCGCCGTACTAGGCTATCCGGACAACACGGAATATGTTGTGTGGTTTGCCATGATCATTGCATTTGATGCCATCTCAGCCATTCCGTTTGCCAAACTCCGGTCCGAAAACAAAGCCACGGCATTTGCCACCATCAAGCTGGTCAACATCAGTATCAATATCGGATTGAATCTGCTCTTCATATTGGCAGCGCCCCACTTGTTTTCGGAGACGTTGGGATTCAACGGATTGTTTCTGGGACCACGTGCCGGAGTCGGATATATTTTTATCGCCAACCTGGTAGCCAGTTCTGCAACCCTTCTCCTCTTGTTTATATGGTCCGGACAAATTCGAATCGGTATTGACCTGCACATCTGGAAAGAAATGCTGGTATACGCCCTGCCGTTGCTGATCCTGGGGGTTGCGGGTTCAATCAACGAGACCCTGGACCGTCTGATGCTCAAGTACCGGCTTCCTCTGGATTTTGAAAGCAGGATGGCCGCCGTTGGCGTTTACGGTGCATGTTATAAGCTGGCCATGATCCTGACACTGTTCGTGCAATCGTTCCGCTATGCAGCAGAGCCATTCTATTTCTCCCATGAAAAAGAAAAAGACGCGCTGAAGACATACGCCAACATCATGACATACTTTTCTGCTGTTTGCGGACTGATCTTCCTGGCCATCATGGTTTACATGGATATTGTAAAAACACTTATTGGTGAGCGTTATCACGTGGGGTTGAAGGTGGTTCCAATCATTCTGCTGGCCAATGTATTTCTGGGCTTCTTTTATAACCTGTCCATCTGGTATAAATTAAGAAAGAAGACCTTCACCGGCGCCATGATCACGGTTTGCGGTGCAGCCATCACCATCGTAGGGAACTACTTCTGGATCCCCGCATATGGCTATATGGCATCTGCATGGGTAACGTTGGTCTGTTACATGTCCATGGCATTCCTATCTTATTGGATCGGTAAGAAACATCTGCCCGTGCCATACCACCTGCCCAAAGTAATCGGATACATTATACTGGCATTGGGATTGTATTACCTGAACGGTTTCATGCCGGAAATGCCGTTCTGGATGGCTCAAATTGCCAATACATTCTTTATCTTCGTCTATCTGTTGGCGGTCATATCCACCAATCCGGAATTGCTTGAAAAACTAAAAACACTCCGACGCCCTCAACATGACAAAAATTAAGATCATAAACCAATCCCGGCATCCGCTCCCTGAATATGAGACCGTACAGTCTGCAGGAATGGATTTACGCGCCAACATTGAAGAGGACATTACACTGGCACCACTGGGTCGTGTATTGATACCAACCGGTCTGTTCATTGCTCTTCCCCAGGGCTTTGAAGCACAGGTAAGACCCAGAAGCGGACTGGCCATCAAAAAAGGGGTTACCGTTCTCAACAGCCCCGGCACCATCGATGCCGATTACCGCGGAGAGGTATGTGTAATCCTGGTGAATCTTTCCAATGAACCTTTTGTGATTCGGGATGGCGAGCGCATTGCGCAAATGGTCATCGCACGTCATGAAAGCGTGACCTGGGAGGTCAGTGAGGCCCTGGAAGAAACATCCCGCGGTGCCGGTGGATTCGGTCATACAGGTAAACATTAGAAACGACCTTCGGAATTAAGAGTTAAGATTTGAGATTTAAGAAATACGAATTATGAGAATTATTATACCAATGGCTGGAATGGGAAAACGGATGAGACCTCACACGCTCACCATACCCAAACCCCTGATCCCGGTGGCCGGAAAACCGATTGTGGAGTGGCTGGTTGAGGACCTTGTGGCTATGTGCCAGGAGAAAGTAGAGGAAGTCGCTTTTGTTATCGGTGATTTCGGAAAGCAAGTGGAAGATGCCCTGGTAAACATTGCTGCTTCCCATGGCGCCAAAGGAACCATTCATTACCAGGAAGAGGCCCTCGGTACAGGACATGCCATCCTATGCGCAGAGAGTGCATTGAAAGGCAAAGTGATCGTGGCATTTGCAGATACCTTGTTCCGTTCGGACTTTAAACTGGATGAAAGCAAAGACGGTGTGATATGGGTACACAAGGTGGAAGATCCCAGGCCATTCGGTGTGGTGAAAGTAAATGATGATCAGGTGATCACCGACTTCGTGGAGAAACCCCAGACCTTCGTTTCAGACCTCGCCATTATCGGCATTTATTATTTCGGCAGTGGTGAAACCCTGCACAGTGAACTCCAGTACCTGATCGATAACGATGTCAGGGATAAGGGAGAATATCAGTTGACGAGTGCACTGGAGAACATGAAAGCCAAAGGTGCCCGCTTCGCCCCCGGAACAGTAAGCGAATGGCTTGACTGCGGAAATAAAAATGCTACCGTGGATACCAATCAACGCATGTTGGAACGCTTTCGCGACAAGTCACTGGTGAGTCAAAACATCAAGCAGGAAAACAGTGTTATTATCCCTCCGTGTTTTATCGGGGATAATGTGACCCTCAAAAATGCCGTCGTCGGACCGCACACATCTGTGGGGAAAAATACAACCATCACAGATGCCGTTATCCATAATAGCATTGTTCAGGAAGATTCTGTGGTAAAGGGACTAGTGATCAGTAATTCAATGATCGGTAACCATGTTTCCCTCGAGCATGAGGCTTCAGACCTGAGCATCGGCGATTACACGACAGTGAAAAACTAAATGAAAAGCCTGATCCGTCCATACCTTTTTTTAATCCTCACTGCAACACTTGTGGGCACGGGATGCAAATCGCATGAGGTTGCGCAGTCAGGCGTATCATCAAAAACCAAGGTCCTTGATGAAAAGGATCAACTTACAGTTACCCGGCTTTTTTATTCGGCGGCCAAAGAGAAGGTCCTTGGAAACCTTGACATCGCGGTTAATCTTTACAACCAATGTCTTCGCATCGATCCGGCCAACCATGCCGTGATGTACGAGCTGGCCACCGTCTTCAACAACACCGGCCGTTATGAAGATGCCCTGGGTTTTGCCAGAAAAGCGGTGAGCCTGGACCCACAAAACAAATGGTACCAGCTGTTGCTTGCCAAGGTTTGCATGAACAACCGGCTGTATGAAGATGCCATAAGTGTATACCGCCGCCTGCTGAAAGATGATCCTGAAAACCTGGAATATGTATATGAACTGGCTGCAGTGCAGATCACCGCGGGCAAACTGGAGGCTGCCATTAAAACATACCAGGAAGTTGAAGACCGTATGGGCCTTGATGAAGATCTGATCGTACAAAAGGAACGCCTGTACCTTCGGATGGGAAAGGTGACTGAAGCAGTGGCTGAGATTAACAAACTGATCCAGTCTAATCCGGCTGAAGGAAGATATTATGGCATGCTTGCCGAGCTTTATTTCGCCAACGATATGGAGGAAGAAGCGCTGAAGGCATTTCTGAAGCTGAAGGAGGTGGACCCTGAAAACCCGATCGTACATTTTTCGTTGGCCGACTATTACCGCTCCATTGGCCAGGATGATAAATCTTTTGAAGAACTCAAGGCCGGATTCCAACAGGAAAATGCGAACATAGACACCAAGATCAAGATTCTTCTTTCGTACTATTCTATTTCCGAAACTTATCCCGCACTTACAGGCCAGGCCATGGAGCTTTGCGATATCATGGTCCGCACACACCCCAATGAACCAAAAGCGTTTGCTATGTATGGTGACTTTCTGTACAGAGAGAACAAGCTGGAAGAAGCACGTGACGCATTCCGAAAAGCCATCTCCCTGGATCACGAGAAATTTGCAGTATGGAAACAGCTGCTCATCATAGAATCCGAATTAGAAGATTTCCCGGCAATGGCCGAGGAAAGCCAAAAAGCGTTGGAACTCTTTCCAACCCAGGGACTCATTTATCTTCTAAACGGACTTGCCAACATTCAAACCAAAGATTTTAAAAAGGCCGTAGATGTCTTGAATGCCGGTCTTGATTTCGCGCAGGATGATGCGGTGGTAAAAGGCCAGTTTTTTACCAATCTTGGCGACGCTTATCACGGCCTCAATCAACACCGTGAATCGGATGGTGCATATGAAAAAGCCCTGACTCTGGAACCAAGGAATGCTTACGTTCTGAACAATTACAGCTACTATCTTTCATTACGCGGCGATAGCCTGAACAAGGCCGCACGCATGGCGGAAAAAGCCACGGTTATTGAGCCAAACAATGCTTCTTTCCTGGATACCTACGGTTGGGTGATGTTCCGTTTGGAGAAATATGAAGAAGCGGAGAAGTGGATCAAGAAAGCCATGGAGTTATCCGATAAAGACAGGCCAACCATCCTTGAACATTACGGAGATATTCTTTTCAAGCTGGGAAGAACCGAAGAAGCACTGGAGTACTGGCACAAGGCACGCGCTATTGGATTGCCTTCACAGTTGCTTGAGAAAAAGATCAACGACCGAAGATACTACGACCAATAAAGAAGTGAGATTACCTCTGTTACAACCCATATCAAAGGGGCAGCGTTTCCTTTTTATCCTTCTGATCCCCTTTTTGGGTCTGATGTTACCCGCCTGCCGAACAACAAAAAAGACCGCTACAACTATTACCGAACATAAAAGTCCGGTCGATCTCTTTACGAAACTCAGAGAAAGCCAATTGCAATTCGAATGGCTGAGTACCCGTATCGCAGCTCAAGCCACCATCGGTAAAACAAACCATTCGTTCAGTGCCAACCTTCGCATGAGGAAGGACAGTGTGATCTGGGTATCCATCACCACCATGTTGGGGATAGAGGTGGCACGGGCCATGATCACCCCGGACTCCATCAAATTCATCAACCGTCTTGCCCCGGAAGATCAAAAATATTTCGAGGGCGATTTCAACTCTTTATCCAAACTGATAGGCGTAGACCTGGATCTTAACTTCTCCTTTCTTCAATCCATTATCACCGGGAACTATTACCCCCACTATGCAGATTCCGTCTTCAAAGCTACAGAGCATCAAAAATTCTATAACCTCGGAACGGTGAACCGTCACCGTTTGAAAAAGTCAATCAATGATAAAGACGACAGCGACTTTGGAGTCATCAAGCACGATATCCGCATAGAGCCGGACCATTTCCGTATCATTCGGGTGTTGATGAATGACCTCGCTGAGAATCGTAAATTCGAAACCAATTATTCCAAGTTCAAGGAGATTGATGGCCAATGGTTTCCTCATGAGTTGGAAGTGGATATCAATGACAAGGAGAAAACATATGTCAGGCTGGCACATTCAAAAGTTACCTTGAATAAACCCCAGCGTTTCCCATTCAATGTGCCCGACTGATGGTCATGCAACGCCATATTCTGCTTCTCATATCCACCATCTGGCTGACGCTAGGGTGCATGACCGGTTTTGCCCAGGATAAGGACAAGAAAGAACAGCTGCAGAAGGAAAAACAAAAGCTGGAACAGAACATCGCTTACCAGAAGAAACTACTGCAAAAGACCAAAGAGACCAAAGACATCTCACTGATCCAACTGGTGATCCTTGAGAAAAAGATCAACAGCCGAAAACAATTGGTGGTATTGATCAGAAGAGAAGTACGGATGCTGGATGATGAGATCATTGAAACTGCAGCTGTGATTGAGTCTCTGCAAAATGACCTGGTGAACCTGAAAGAGGAGTATGCAGGGATCATACGTAACGCATATAAAAACCGCAGCCACTACGATCGCATGCTTTTTATTTTTTCATCAAACGACTTTTACCAGGCATACCGGCGTATCCGTTACCTGCAACAATACAATGAGTATAAAAGAAAACAGGCCGGACTGATCATCTCAACACAACAGGCACTGGAGCAAAAAAAGAAAGAGCTGGAAGAAAAGAAATCGGAAAAGAAAAAGTTGTTGGGAGAAGAAGAAAACCAACGTGTAGCCCTGGAGTCTGAAAAGAGTGAACAGGGCCAAGCCCTTACCAAACTTCAACGTCAGGAACAATCCCTCAGGGATGATATCCGCCGGAAAGAAGCGGATATGAAGAAACTTCAAAAGGCAATTGAAGATATCATCGCCTCAGAAATAAGAGAAAGGAACCGTTTCAATCTGACACCGGAAGCCCAAAGATTATCAGATAATTTCGAAAAGAACAAAGGAAAGTTACCATGGCCGCTCCTTCAGGGAGAGATCAGCAGTTCTTTCGGTGAACATGTGCATCCGGTACTTGGCGTAAAAACCTATAACAACGGCATAGACATCGTCACCGAAAAAGGCAGCAAGGCCAGGGCTGTTTTTGATGGTGAGGTTACTGCTGTCATCACGGTACCCGGATCAGGAAAAGCCGTTCTGGTAAGGCATGGTCTATACCTCACAGTTTACTCCAAACTTGAAGAGGTGTATGTGCAAAAAGGCGATCAGATCAAGACCAAACAAGATATTGGATTGATCATGAACAATGATACCGAAGGAAAAACGGAATTGCACTTTGAAATCAGAAAAGCCATGCAGGGCGGATCAGAAAAACTGAATCCCGTGACCTGGCTGTTCCCAATGTAGACTAGTACTAGTACCAAGTAGTTAGTAGTTAGTAGTTAGTCAGAAGACAATAGACATTAGAAAATAGAAAGGCGATTGGGGGTTGGTCAATGGCTATTGACTAATGTCTAATGACCATTCTCGAGCCACCACCGGCGATAAATGAGCCGGGGATGGGATTTGAACCCACGACCTACGCTTTACGAGAGCGTCGCTCTACCCCTGAGCTACCCCGGCTGAAAATCATTTCAAAAAGGCGGTCAAATTTCCTAAAAGAATTTCATTGTTCAAGCAGCCCATATAGAAAAATCGAAGGGGAGCCATCCCGGACAAAAAAAAGTCCCGCCTTTTCAGACAGGACCCTCAAAACCCTAAATAATCGATGTGGCGATTAAACCTTTATATAGTGAAACGGCTGGCTCCCCAAAATGTTACACGGCCGACTTAATAAATTGTAAACCGATTTTCTTACACCCGTAAGTTCCCACGTCACTTTCTCTCCACCCCCGTAACTGCACCTCTACCTTTGCTTTCGATGTTTAACCAAAATCTATATTCCTATGAAAAAAAGAAAAATGACAACCTTCATGCTCGCATTCACGGGCATGTTAGCGTCCACCTTGTCCATGAAGGCTACGCCTCATAACACAGATCTTCCTGCTAAGGAACAGATCAAGGTAACCGTTTACGGCAAAGGGGGAATTATTTCCAACGACAACGATAATACTACGCGCGTCTGTCCTGTTAGCGCCTCCGAAGTCTGCGCCTATATCACCGTGATGACAGAAATAAGGACTGACAACGGATATGTCTGGGCTGAGGTACGGATGCCCGATGGAAGCATGCATCTGGCTCAAATACTCACTCCACCCATGCAAAATTCCCTACAACGATGAACAGCCGAAATATTTTTGGATGGATGATGATCCTGGGACTGCTCTGTGCTTCATCCTACGATGCCCGGGCCATCAAGCTGAAGATCACCGGAAGCGGAGGAGTGGTGACCAGTGGCAGTGATGTAAAGGTATGCCCTTTGAGAAGCAGGGAGACTTGCGCCATTGTGCAGTGCAGCATCAGCGACTGCGTTATTTTCATGTGGAACAAGCTGGTCGGGCCAGGGATTGATCATGGAGATAAGGAAATGTCTCAGGATGCAGAATTGTATGCTGCAAATCCGGAAACAGGTATGATCGTGTATCGGTTTCCAAGAGAATTCCTGACCCCAGGTATGGTGATTGAAGGGAGTAGTACGGGAATCTCCGGCAGTGAGCTTCAATTGCCCTCATCACAAATTCCTTCACTGCAATAGTTAATAGCAAAGTTTGAACAATGAACATACGGATTGGGTTGGACCGGGGAGATCGCAGAATAGCCCTCCTGTTGGAATCTCCCCGTTCAACCCTGCCGTGTTGATCCTGAAACATATGGTTGCCCCTATACCTTCTTTTCTACGTTACGGTTTGCTAATTTTTTGCTGGCTGACTCAAACACATCTCTATGGACAGTCGCTGCAAAACATGTTGCCATACGCAGGAGCTTCGCATGCCATGAAAAGTTTTCTGAGAAAGACCGGAATCCATTTTAATACGGATACCGCTTATTTGATCCTCATCAGGCCCATGTCATGTCCACGTTGTGAAGGCAGTATCAATCCTTTGGTCACCTACCTTCGCGAAGCAGGTATCCGATCGGACGTCATGCTTGCATCATTTTATCCCAGGGAGAAAGCACACATCGCCTACCTGAAAAACCGTCCATTTCAAACAGACTATATCATCACACAAACCAGTGATAGTTTGTTACAACACTATCGCTTTACCGGCAGGCCGTTATCGGTGCCCTTCCTGATCAAATGCAATGTTCAGACCGGAGAATTATACGGCTCATGGAGCCTGATGGGAATGAACGTAAATAGTCAGACGACCATGCAAATCACACACGCAAACGAAATGATTGAACCGGTTGGCGAGCCACCGAATAATGATCCGGCCAAATCACCATCCACTCATATTTCCAACTTCACCGGGATCCGGATAACCGAATTGGAAGATCATCCCGATTATCCCCTGTCCAGGATACTTGGTGCCTCCTACAGCCCATCCGGAAGGTTTGCTGCACTCAACGATGACCTCAGTCTTGGGATCCTCGTTTATGACCTGGAATCCGGAAAGTTCATAACATCCCTGTCGCCTGGGACACGTGAAGAAACATGGTTCATATCCGATGAACTGCCGGACAAATACCTGACCTTCCTGCGGAGCAACCATATATTAAATAGCATGTACTTCTCATCCGTATTTCGGAATGACTCCACGCTCCTGATCTCCGCTTCACTTCCTGAAGTGACCTTTGATGAAGAGGAGATCAGCTATAGCAATCACATCGCATTTGTGGAAAAACACCTTAATGACTCCACGTATTTGTCACTCACAGATATCGACACTATGCCGGATTCCATGTTTACATTAGATCATACTTCGGCTTGGTTTGATATGGAGACGGGCAGCATCTGGATGCCACTCAGTAAAGGTTGGCCGGCCGTTGGCTCACTCGCAGACACCTCGGAATATGAACCCTGGTTCAACCCGTTCAATCCCGCCTTTGAAAAGCATCTGCCTGTGCTGGCGGAATTCACCGCGACCGGAAATTTTATAAGACTCGCTGGTAGACTGGATAACCATTTTATAGAAAACCACCTGGGTTACCTCTATGAATCTCCGATGGTGAGACACGGATCAAATGGATTGATGGTGGCTGAATCCCGGACCGGATGGATACGTCGTTACAATGATTCGGATATGGATCAGCTTCTGGACAGCCTAAGCATCTTCAAGGTTTCTCCTGGAACCCGGAAGTTAGAAGACTTCGACAGCCCATTGAATTATGTACTGGATTTTCAGAATGCCCTGAACCGAAAGATCATTGACTTTATGGAATGGCAAGATACCCTTCTCGTATTGACCCAGGAACCCGAATCATTATGTAAACTCACCATGTTCCTTGACGGAAAAAAGATGGAAGAGCACACCGTTCCACCCACCTTGCGTGGCACTTCATTGAAACAAACGCAACTTGGTATCTTCAGAAACAGATGGGTGATCCGGGGGATTTATGAAAGTCCCCAACGTACATTGGTGGTTGATTACCACTAAGCAACATCATCAGAATGCAAATAACATCCGTTTGGTCTCTACGATCCGATCATCGACAACCAGACTATAAAGGTATGTGCCCTGAGCGCCGAAGCCATGCCAGAATACCACTTCATTCATTGCCAGCTTTAGCGAAACCGGCATTCTTGCCACTTCTTTGCCCGCAAGATCAACGATGACAATCTCTGCTTTGTCATAATTCACCGGCCGGTGCACCGCAACGGAAATGGTGGTGCCCTCTTCAAATGGATTGGGTCGGTTCTGTAGTAATTCCAATGGGGGTAAGGCCTCTTCCGGAATGTCATTCAGGCCGGTGGTGACTGATTTGGAAGATTCATTGGAAAACAAACTCTCAATATCCAGAGAATCCATGGATGCAGCGCTGATCCACCAGGTGTTGTTCGCGCTCCCTGAATCTATCCTTTCTTTCAGGTCCGGTAAACCCCAGATGGTATCCGTAAGCACGCCATCAAAAGTGACCAAAGTATCCCAGTCAAGCGACACATTATAACGACATGCCACCCTGTATTTGCCATAGTTGTTGGGATCTGTTAGTGTGACCACCAATCCACCCGGGACGGCTTCCAAGACAGGTTTATCAATAGGAACCGGTCCCTGAGCCACCATCACAGCAGTATTGGCATTGACCAGCGCATTTCTCCGGAGATAGTTAAAATCCACCAGGAACGAATCGATCTTTCCGTCGTTATCCGTATCATATCCCATAACATCACGGGACGAGTGCTGGTTGTCGGTATAGTTCGGATCGGTGCTGTTTGCATCTCCGTTTTCATTGGCAGAGCAATACCGGATGGCCGGATAACCTTCTTCACGGAATGGCTTATGATCACCTCCCCGGCCTTGACGATCCTCTGCACCCATCACATGTAACTCCATCGGTACACTTTCTTTGGGTTTTGCCATTTCGTTATATTCCAGTCTTGAGAAACGTGCCAGTTGCTTGGAGGCCGACATGTGCACACCAAAAGAAAAGAGTCTCAGGTTTAAGCTGTCAATAGGTTGGTTGTAAGGGCACGCTGGTGGGGATGCGGTCTGACCACATAGTACGCCGCCAACCACGTCATTATTCAGCACGGTCTTCACATCAATTCCATTGTCTTTACAATATCTTGCCATGGCTTCAGCTCCCAACAGCCCTTGCTCTTCCCCGGTGGTAATCATGAACACAATCGTCTTCTGAAATGTATACCGGCTCATGACCCTTGCCAGTTCCATGACGAGCGCCGTACCACTTGCATTGTCGTCAATTCCCTGGGCAACACATGCCGTATCGCAAACATCCTCACACCGGCTGTCTATGTGACCTTCTATGATAATAACACCCGCCTGTTCATCTGCACCGGGAAGAATGGCCAGGATATTTTTATGTTCCAGGATGTTGCACATCGTGGTTTCAAACTGCAGGAATGAGGTCACCAGGCGGTTCTCATTGGCTGAACTGAAATCATCAAACTTTGCCAGGGCCCAGTTCCTTGCCGCACCTATGCCTATGGTATCCGATAAGGTATCCGATCCGGAATTGCGGTTGCCAAAGGTGCCCAGGTGTTCCATGTAGGAATGCAACGAGTCAGGGCGAATATCCTGTATCAGTCCGTCAAGGATGGTTTCCGGATGCTCGATTACATTGGAGGCGCTGTAAGTTGATGGCGTATAGTTCCCTTCCAGGATGTCTTTTGCTGCAGGATTGGAAAGATGGATATTGTTAATAACCTGGGCATGTGTAGCACATGATAAAGCTATACACGCGAGTAATAGTACCCGGTTTTTCATGGCATTGGGAGTAAGTTCATATAAAAAGAAGGCCGAACGAATGTATGAATTCTACTAAAAGTTTACAACGATCGAACGTATTTGCCGTTGGTCATCCAACAGGATCTCCTTCTTATCTCCGGAAATGAAAATCAACTACATCTTAGCACCACTGAACCAACTGAAAAAGTTGAATTTGATTTATTTGTCCGGCATTTCCAGCCATACCTTCACATGTTGATTATCTGTGGTTGGGATGGAGCGAATCAGAAAATTCCCGTCCGGCCCGATGTGCACCATGGTCATATTTGCAATATGCAGGTTCACGCGATCGAGCCAGCCTTCCTTGTCCTTCCATACAACGATACGTTGTTCCAGGGAATCGGAAACTATCCCCGGATTTGAAGTGATGATGCGGGTATGCTCCAGGGTATCTGAGGCCAGCATCTCCTCCAGCTGAATGAGTTTCATTTGCACACAACCTTTACAGATCAGCCGGGGTATGAGAATGAATACATCACCAGGTTGGACTTCATACTGATATTGCTCCTTCACGAAAGAGGCAAACATCTGCCTTTGCTCAACCATGTTTCTTTCCCTGGCACTGTGACAAGCCATGAGCAGGAAAAGTGCAACTATGGATTTTTGAAACCATTTCATCGTTGATGGTATGTAAAAAGTGAAATAGAGAATTGGTTGGAAAATCGGTTCGTCTTCTTTTGCGCGATCAACAACCCCTCACGCACCGGCTTGATGAAGTATGGGTTATAGTCTGATGTCATAGGAATCTCATCAAGTACATTGAATTGCTCATCCATCACCATCAAATACCACGACTGATCATCCGGTCTTGGTAACATATCATCTTTTATTTTCAACCTCATTTCGGGGTAGTACGACCGGAAATAGAGATGTCGATAAGGATCGTAAACCAGGTACAAATAAGAAGGGCATTCCAGAATGAATCGCCGGATATAGTCCAGATCCGCGCGAGCCGATTCCTCATCATAATGCGGAATTCTCCCAAAGAACTTTCCCTGCGGATCATATGTTTCCAACCCATTGTCCCGGTCCCATCTCTGTAGCAACGGTACGTTGGTATAATGAAAGATCAGTTGACTATCCGGCAACTGCGTGCACATAGGCCCGATCAGGGAAAACTGCATGTTCTCATTTTTCAATTCCGGCCAACTCACGGGTATGGAATCAGCGACAAGACTATCACCTTTGATATTCACTACTTTGAAAGGAAGGGTACCCGGGTACCACCCATCATTCGTTCGTTCCGACCCGGGTTCCCTCTCTTTCACCATGGACAAATACAGGTACGGAGGTATGTATAACATAGGGCTATACAGATTTACAGAGAGCCTGTATCTGTCATTTCCTGATGGACTCAGACGATCCAACCTGAAAGTATCCTGCACGGCTCCCTGGTGATCAAGCAGGTATACCGACGTACTTATTTCAGGCACTACAAACAAACTATCACGATTGTGCGGAAGAATGTACAGGTTTTCCTGACTCCCAAACATTGAAGGTTCGAAAACCTTCAGAGACACGTGTGATTCATAACCGGAATCAGACAAAGCGTGAAAAGTGACATCACGCAATGGTGCGTTCCAGGTCAAGGCAAACACACCAGAATCCGTGTCAAGCAGATCATACAATACCACCTGACCGCGTTCCACGGGCGTGATCACATAGTCCCTGACATGTGCTAGCTGATTATTCTGTGGACTGCATCTGGTGCATACAGCCATAAATAAACAAAGCCAAAATGCACATTTCAATGCATGGAAATTCAGAACCTGTATCATTTCCTAACCCTCAATTTCGATGGCTACTGTCTGCGATAACTGTTGCTTTCCAGAACCAGATGTAACCAGTTGGAATACTGTACTACCTGCGGAGGATTGTGAACGTTGGAAGATCATCTCACCGGATTTTATTTTTCCGAGTAACGCATGATCCGATGCCACACCCGGAAACAATTCCTGCCATCCGGGAATGTCAAAGAACGAAGATACATTGTTCAAATCAAACGCATGGATGAACTCTCTTATCAATTGCTTCCGGTCATTGTCCCGCTTGTTTCCCGGAGTTGCCGGACAAGGGCCTATTTTCGCGCAGTTCTCCAACTTTCCAACGAGGCAGGCATAATCTCCCTGGGAGTTTTGGAGCAATTCGTATCCATAATGAATACACAACCCTCCGGCTTCTGCGGCCAACCATTCCGGAACCTGTGTCGGGCTTACAGCTGCAACCTCTGCCACTTTTTCTTTTTTACATGCTGTCATACCAAGTATGACAACCGTACTCATGAGCACTACTTTTTTCATTGTTTTGTTGATTTAAGTGAAACTTGATTTGATTGTCGCAATATTACATTTTTGTAATTTTAATTTTGTTC
Source organism: Flavobacteriales bacterium (assembly GCA_020435415.1). Lineage (NCBI taxonomy): Bacteria > Pseudomonadati > Bacteroidota > Flavobacteriia > Flavobacteriales > Flavobacteriales bacterium. Next base: position 14,882 of record JAGQZQ010000003.1, on the reverse strand, counting down.
ATTCGTAAGAATAGATGTATTTCATACAAATGGTGAAATCACTTTTAAAAGGATAATAGAGCCAATACCAATCTTTGTATTTAATTGAAACATGAGCCATTAAAGGTGTAACTGATTGTTTATGTCCACGCTAAATACGGACTAAAAAAAATCCCCTGGCGCCTCTGTAATAATTCCGAACGACCATATCTTCAATGTCCATTTTCCTTAAGCCACTCAACAGTAGTGGAATAACCACTTCGAGGCCCGTGAACTTCTTACATTTACCATCGCATTTCCCGCCGTTGTTTCACCCGAACTGGTCGTGAGATCGTCAACGCTCATCGCAAAAACCTTCCGTGGCTGGATGATTCTGTTTATTCGCCTTACCTTTGTCGCCTGAGTCAACAAACACATTCCATCATGCGCCTTTTGTCAGTCTTTCGGGACTCGCTCAGATGTTTTACCCTATCGCTATGCCTGCTGGCAGTAGCTGTAACCGTTAAGGCGGATGATGGCGTGGCGAACCACGAGGTGAAAGGCCGCATTGTGGACCAGGCCGGACATCCGGTAGCCTATGCATCGGTAGCACTTTATCTGCCCTCCGATTCAAGCCTGGTTACCGGTGCTGCAAGCAATGATCTGGGGGAATTCAGCATCCGCGCTGCGGAAGGCAGATACTATCTGATGGTCCGGTTTCTTTCTTACAAGGACAGATTCATTTCAGATATCCAGGTGAATAAGAATGTTGACCTGGGAGATATTAAGATCGAATCCAGCTTTACGGATCTGGAGGCCGTAACCATCGAAGCCGACAAGCCACAGATGGAACTGAAGCTGGATAAACGTGTGTTCAACGTAGGTCAGGACCTGAATAACCGCGGTGCAACGGCGGCCGAAGTTCTGGATAACATCCCTTCCGTAGAGGTGGATGTGGAAGGCAATGTGAGTCTTCGGGGAAGCGAGAATGTACGAATCCTGATCGATGGAAAACCCTCCGGCCTCACCGGACTGAGTAGCACGGATGCGCTCCGCATGCTACAAGGCGACCTGGTGGAACGCGTGGAAGTGATCACCAATCCATCCGCCCGATACGACGCCGAAGGTGAGGTGGGTATCATCAACATCGTGCTTAAAAAAGAAAAGACCCAGGGATTCAATGGAAGCATAGAAGCCCGCGTAGGATATCCTGCCAACTATGGCCTTTCTGCAACACTTAATGTGCGCAGAAAGAAATTCAACTACTTTCTCACGTACGGTGTAGGTTACCAGGATCGGCAGGGCGGGGGAGAAATGAATCAGCATTTTTTCTATCCTGATACGACCTACTACTACGATCGCATCCAGGATCGAAACAGGACCAGCTTATCACACAACATCCGGTTGGGTACCGACTTTTATCTGACAAAAAAATCCTCCCTGACATTGTCCGGTGGTTTTAACCCCTCCCAGGGCAGAAATATCTCCCGAAATACATACCAGGATTTTGACTCACTCAGGACGCGTACGGGAACCGTTTGGAGAGAAGAAGATGAAAACGCAACGGATCAGAATGCGGAACTGAATCTGAATTTCCGAAAGACCTTTGAAAAAGAAGAACAGCTGTGGACCATTGATCTGAAATGGGAAAACAACGGTGAAGAAGAGTTGGCTGACCTTACTGAAAAATCCTCCGAAGCCGGGGTGGAGGATATCTATCAGCGAACATCACAAGTCAATGACCAGACCACCTGGCTGTTTCAGTCAGACTACATTTATCCGCTGGGCAAAGATGGCAAGTTCGAAGCCGGGGTGAAGATCAACCTGAAGGATGTCACGTATGACTACTCCCTGGAAGATCAACTCAGCGATCAGACTTGGGTGGTGAATTCCGAATTCAACAACACGCTCACCTATACGGATAATGTGTACGCCGCTTATGTCATGGCAGGTAAAAAGAAGAACAAGTTTTCGTATCAGGCAGGGCTGCGTTTTGAGCAGGCAGAGCTGAACACGGTGTACGCCCAAAACAACTATGCGAATAAAAGGGTATTCCCCAGTTTCTTTCCTTCCGCTCATTTTTCTTACGAATTTACCGAAGACCGGTCCATCCAACTCAGCTACAGCCGCAGGGTAAGTCGCCCGAGACATTGGTGGCTGATCCCGTTTTTCGGTTTGGCTGATAGCCGGAATATTTTCTCCGGAAACCCGAACATCAACCCAGAATTCACGCACTCTATGGAATTGGGTTGGCTGAGCCAGGGAGACAAAGGTTCCATTCTTTCCAGTGTTTATTACCGGCATACCGATGGCGAGATCGAGCGGGTTGTCGTCAACGACTCCATCGGTGTTACCCGCATGTTCCCCATCAACCTGGGGTATGAAAATGCATTCGGACTGGAGTTTACCATCTCCTACAAACCCATGAAAAACTGGAATATGAACGGTAGTTTTAATTTCTACCGCGCCATTTCTGACGGTACTTATGAGGATGTGAGGTACTACAACGATGCCTACGCCTGGTCTTCAAGGTTCAGTTCGAAGTGGAAAGTGAAAAAGAAACTGAACATCCAAACATCTTTCAACTACCGTTCTCCCAGCACCACCGCCCAGGGAAAGAGACTTGCCATGTACAACTGGGACGCCAGCGCTGCCCTTGATATCCTGAAAGGCAATGGTACCCTCACCCTCGGACTGCGCGATATACTCAATACCAGACGCAGACGGTTTGAGAGCCATGGGGATTACTTTTCTTCATACACGGATTTCCAATGGCAATCACGCACCACCACACTCACTTTCAGCTACCGCCTGAACCAAAAAAAGAAGGAAGACCGCGGAAGAAACGGTTCCGAGGGAGGTGACTTCGACGGTGGCGGCGATATGTAGCGCCGCAAATTCTGTATTGATTTTGTTTTTAACGGTTAGGGGTTAAGGTTGATCCACCGGTTGGCATGGGTTGCCCCGGGTTTGTAGTTTCTGGTTTGCGTCACACATCACCAAATCATACATCACCAAATTACACATAAAAAACTGTCAATCTGGTTTATATGGTTTCTGTAATTTTGGACTCATGTAAATACAAATGAGTTCGTGCTGAAACGCTCCCTTCCCATATGGATCCTCTGGATTGCTGCCGCCGTTGTGCGTCTCATCCACCTGGGGGATTTCTCTTTCATCAATGATGAACTGAGCGCTATTACACGGGCAGATTTCAATGATCTTAACAGCTTGTTTACCCATGGGATCCTTACCGACGTACATCCGGCCGGTGTCCAGGTTTTCATTTACTATTGGCTCCATGCCTTCGGATATGATGAATGGATCGTACGTTTGCCCTTCGCCATCGCCGGAACCCTGGCTGTTGTTTTTTTCTCCCTGATAGCGCGCCGCTTTCTTTCAGAACATACTGCTTTTGCGGTTACCGCACTTCTCGCCTTTCTGGCCTTTCCGGTTCAGTACAGCCAGTATGCCCGCCCTTACGCCATCGGTTTGATGTTTGTGATGATGCTGGCCTGGTTCTGGTGCCGCATTGTTCTTCTGGGTGAACGGAAATGGCATGTCTATGCGTTGATGATGATCGCTGCAGCAGGGTGTCTTTACAGTCATTATTTTGCCGGTTTATCAGCAGCGATAGCTGGGGCAAGCGGTCTTTTATTCCTTCGGAAACGTGCGTTGGTATATTATTGCATCCCGTGGGTGCTGGCTGCTTTGGTCTTTCTGCCTCACTTATCGCTTACCTTTCTGCACCTCCATATCGGGGGAATAGGAGGAGAGGAGGGATGGCTCGGACCACCGCAGCCTTCCTTTTTTAAGGACTTTCTCTGGGATGTGATGAACCAGTCCTGGATGCTTATCATCATCACACTGGCATTTGTCATAGCGTTTTTCCGCGTGGGGCATGACAAGGATCTGAAGCGGTTTCGCATGGCGCTCTTGCTGTGGGCATTTGTACCTGCCGCTTTCGGATACCTGTATTCCATCCAGGTGAACCCCATCCTACAGCCCCGGGCCCTGCTGTTTTCATTTCCGTTCTTTCTTCTTCTCATGTTCTCATTTGCAGGGGATCGGTTTGTGTGGTATGTAAAACCGGTGGCTCTTACCTTTTCAGTGCTGGTGCTATGCTCTACCATGTTAGGGTTTTCAATTTATGACTATCAGAAAACCCAGGGAGAGTTTAAAGGTGTCGCAAGGCAGATCAAAGAAATAGTTGATGAAACAGGCACTGATCAGACCCTGGTCCTTGCCAATGTACATCACGTGAAGTATCTGCAATTCTACCTCAACCAGTGGGATGTTTTTCCGGAAATGTATAATTCCCATGACCTGGACATCGGTCAGCTTGATAGCCTGATGCAGGTTACAGATAAAAAAATGGTGCTGAATACCTGGGTGATGGGATGGCAACCCATAGAGATCAATACCACCGTGAGAAACTACTTTCCTTACCGGCAAAAGGCAACGTATTTTCTGGGTGCCGGGGTGGAACTCTATTCGCAGGAAGCCGGCGACCGTTCGGAAAGTGAATGGCTGCTGGATACCAGACTGGACTTCGGTACAGGCCTTACAGATAATCCCGGTTGGAACTATCCGCAAGACCATGTGGTTGATTCCCTTTTAGGAAAAGCCGGGCCCATGTACCGTTTTGCTGACGGGGAGGAATTCGGCATTACCTATGAAATGCCAATGGATCCTTTACAACCGGGTGATCAGATCTATGTCAATGCGGATGTTTGGATGCCGCCACCAAACGGCGATGCCCATTTAACCATTTCACTTTGGAAAAAGGATGGGACCAACGCCGACACCTATATCCTGGGAAAGCAGGTACGTCAATTCCGATCGGACCCCATCGGGTGGATACATCCTTTTGTGACCATGACCATCCCGCCCGGTTGGCACACTTCAGACATACTGAAGGTGTACATCTGGAATGCCGGAAAAACGGAACTCCGGGTGGATCAGATGACGATCAGAGGTGACCGGAATACTCCCCTTCCTAATTCCGGGAATTAAGCAACCGTCTTCTTTCCTTCTCCTGAAGATAGGGAAGAATGGCCTCTGCCTGCCCCGATCCTTCCTGTCCGAACTGCATTAATTTTCCCACAGCCGGAGCAAAGTCCGGGTCAGCCTGGTACGATTTCAGAAAATAAGGTAGTGACGCATGACTGATGGAATATGTACCGTCCAGAATGCTTTGAATTTGTCCGTCCATAAAATACTGTGCTGCCGCAAAGGTGGCAGCCGATTGACCATACAATACCGAATCGCCCACCATCTCCCTCGTGAAGATCGTCCGGAATTTCATAAGCGCCGTCACACTTGCCGTGGTAATTTCCCCATGTTTGTACACCAGATCGGGTGCGTGAAACAGAATGTATGGCTTAAGGTCGGTGTTGAGCGGTCCCTCTCCGGCAAATGCAGTCAGCATGCCTGCATTGCCCATGTATGCAGCCCAGAAGTCGCGGGCGTTTCTGATCGCTCTTCCTCCGGGCAGTTCCGGCGACAGGTTTTTATCCAGCGTTGCGTGGTCCGGAAATGTGTGACGACCGTTAAATCCAACCAATCCCAACAGGGGTGTTTCCGGATTGTAAAGCGCAAGGAATGCATGTGCATCTTCAAACACAGAAAGAAACGTGCGGATTAGTACCTTGAGATTATCGGTGTCGAACTGGTGTAAAGGAACCCACTGGATCGCCACGCCATCTGGATTCAAATGCTTTCTTAGTGTTTGAAAATGTTCGAGGGAGAACAGGTTACCCGCACCATCCCTTCCCGGATGGAACAGATCGGCCACAATCAGATCGTACGATTCTTTCTGTGCTGCCACATAGCGTCGGGCGTCGGCTGCGAGGATATGTACCCGGTGATCATTGCGCACATTATTGGATGGCGCATCAAACCATTCCAACGCTTCGGTCACCTCAGGCACCAACTCCACGGCATCCACCGAAGCGACTGGGTATTGGACAACGGCTCCCAGGGTAGCTCCGGTTCCGATGCCCAGAAAGAGTACTTCTTTTGCTTCAGGCGCGAGCAGCATTGAAAAGTGTCCCATTCTTTTTTCAGCGTAGGATGCGCCTCCTCCCATGCGAAAGTGACGGTTTACCTGCAGACGGCGTTCCGGAACACCATCCATGGTCCTCGAATCGGGTCGTTCCGAAACTACAACGGTACCGTAATGCCCGTCTTTCTGAAAAAGAACCTTCCACTGATCTTCCGGTTCGAATAACGGACGGTGCGGACCAATGACCCAGAATACCGCACATATCAGAGGAGCTACCCATTTCTTCCCCGATAATCCGAACCACTTCGCATGAACCACCGCATAGACAGCCATGGCCAGATACAGTGTATACCAGAATCCCAGCAACGGTGCACCTAGTACGCCGAAGATGATGGATGCAAGACTTCCTCCCACCGTATTCAATGCATAGGCTTTTCCCAGGTCCGCCTGCTCGAATTGACCGATCACCCAGGAAAAGGTAAAGCCCATGAATATCGTTACGGGAAACAATGCCAGTGCTGCGTAACTCCATTCACATATCCATGCCATGACCATGCCGTTTCCACGTGCATAATCTGTAAGACCATCCGCCACACGCATCATCACCGCACACCAGGCAACAGCCAGCATCAGCATCAGAAAATATTTACCAGCAACCTTGTTCACATCTCCATTACCCCGTGCCTTGCGCTGGTAATACCATGCACCCGTAAAAGTTCCGGCCAGGTAAACGGTTAAGATATTCGCGAAGGTGTAGATCGTATTTTCCAATACCTGCGCCATCAGATGCATGGCTGCAATCTCTACTCCAATGCCGGCCAGACCAAGCAGACATGCGAGTACATAATCTTTTCTGCCTGATCTGGCAGATGTTTTTTTCACATCACTTTCCGGAACGGTAAACTGTTCAATGGTAAATTTCTTCTCCCATATCAAAGCAAGCAGAACAGAAATCGCGCTTGCCGATGCGAGCAAAATGGCCGTGACAACAAACCCCACTGCAGGTAGAAAAAGATAAACGGTCACCACGATGCCCAATGCAGCACCCAATGTATTCGCAGCATACAGACGTGCAAGGCCCCGACCCTGCTGTAAACCCACGATTCTTTTGCGTGCCTCGGTGAGTGCGACGAGTGTTGCGCCCATGCATGCAGTGGCAGGTAACAGCATCAGGCCTGAAAAAAGCACAGTGATGATCAATGCGACAATGGAGTGATTGTTCCCTGCTACAGGCCCCAGCAGAACAGGCAACCATTTAGCAACGGCTTTAAAAAGAAACGGACTGATACATGCATAAACGATGATCACCGATTCCAGGATGGCAAACAACCTGACCGGGCTTGGTGACTGGCTGATTCGTTTATTGACAAGCCAGGCACCAAGTGCCATGCCACCGAAAAAGCCCATGAGAACACCGGACACTCCCATGCTTTCATTGCCCAAAGCCAATGCGAGTAAGCGTGTCCACATCAACTCATAGCCCAGGGCCGCAAACCCGGAACACAGGAATGCAATAAGAAGAAGTCTGTCCTTTTCGGGAATATGTTTGACCTGATTCATTCCGTGGCGTGAAATTTAGCGAAAAACCCCGGCCACAAAAAACCGGATCAGAACCAATTGTTCGCAGCGATATCCCTGGCGTGATAGGTAAGGATGATATCCGCACCGGCCCTATGAAAGGCGGTCATGTTCTCAGTAACGATCTGGCGTTCATCCACCAGGCCGGCAGCGGCAGTGGCCTTTACCATGGCATATTCTCCGGACACGTTATAGCAGGCAACAGGCAGGTCCGTGTTCTCACGAACATCCCGGATGATATCCAGAAATGCGAGTGCAGGTTTGACCATGAGAATATCCGCACCTTCTTCTTCATCCAGCTGCGCTTCACGTAATGCTTCACGCCGGTTCCTGACATCCATCTGATAACTTTTCCGGTCACCGGATGATGGTGCGGAGTCTGCGGCTTCACGAAAGGGTCCGTAATATGCAGATGCGTATTTCACCGCATACGACATGATCCCAGTCTCTTCAAGTCCATGTTTGTCCAACATCGCGCGGATTCGACCCACCCTTCCATCCATCATATCTGAGGGTGCCACCATGTCTGCACCGGCTTCTGCGTGGGCACGCGCCATCTTCGCCAGAACCTCCACGGAGGCGTCATTCACTACATGATCATGTTCGATCAATCCGCAATGACCATGGGTGGTATAAGCACAAAGACATACATCGGTGATCACGACCAGATCCTTACCGAAGGATTTTTTCAGAAGGCGTACGGCATCTGCCACCACGCTACCTTTTGCATAAGATGAGGATGCATCTTCTGTCTTTTCTTCTCCCACTCCGAAGAGAATGATCTTATTCAGTCCCAACCGGAGACCTTCCTCCACATCCGTTAACAGCATATCCTTACTGAATCTGCTAATACCCGGCATGGCGTTAATGGCATCCTTTTTTCCGATGCCCGGAATTACAAAGTAGGGATAGATCAATGCTTCCCGGGACAACCGGGTTTCTGCCACCAGTGAACGAATGGCCGCACTCTTTCTTAGTCTGCGAGGACGTTGTGTTTGCATGATTTTCTCTTTTAACTCAAAACAGCATCTGCCAGTGCCACTTCCTCCGGCCCCCACGGAAGTATGACGCCCGACACACCGGCATCTTCCAATACACCGGCGGTGGTCTTTCCCATGGCGATCACTTTCTGGTCCGGATGAACCTGATGTTGTTTCAAGTATGCCTTGACATTCGATGGACTGGTAAAGACGAGCGCATCCGCGTCTGGCAAGGGCGTCGTATTTCTGGCCAGCGTACGATAGGTGACCAGATCCTTTACCTGCTCTTCCGGGAAACATTGTTGAACATTGCGAAGGCTGATATCCGAGACAGGAAACAACACGGTTCCATGCCCGACCCGTTCTGCAAAGCCCTTCCCGATCTTCATGGTATCGTTTCCCTCACCAGTGAACGCCACATCAAAGCCCGCTTTTCTGATGGCCGCTGCGGTGGCTGCACCAATGGCACCAATCTTTGCTCCATGCGGATTACCCGCTTTTCCAAGGAAAAAACGGACAGCATTTTTCGATGAAAAGAAAATCCAGGACGTGGACGGTACGTCCCGGAAGCCAACTTCAGCGAAGGATATATACGACCGGCAGGTGATCTCAACACCAGCGGATTCAAGTAATTTTACAAAAACCGAATCCGGTGCCAGTTCTCTTGTGATCAGCACCTTTGCCGGCACGGGCTTCACGAGGCCTTCCAGGATCCTCGCACCGGTCAATTCGCTATCGGTCAGTTGTGTGAAGTATCTTCGGGGGGTGTGACAATGCTGACTGGCCAGGGATGCCCAAACAGCATACCGATCTTCCTCTTTCCTGCAAATCACCCCGAGAGGCAATTGGCAACCACCTTGCAGTAAACGTAAAACTTCACGCTCGAGACCGATGATCCGCGCTATTTCTGGATTGTTCAGTTGGCCGATAAGTTCCCTGGCTTCGGCATCGTTTTCCCTCACCTGAAATGCCAAAACCCCCTGTGCCGGAGGAGGAATGAATTTTCTGACATCCAGCACTTCCACATGCAGATCGGCCAGATCCAGTTTCAGGCGGTCCACACCTGCACGTGCCAGCAGGATGGCATCGTAATCTCCATCGCGTAATTTCTGAACACGGGTTGGAACGTTGCCTCTGAGGTCTTTGATGTGCAGGTCATCCCGGAAGAGCATGGTCTGATTCTTTCTCCGCGCGGAAGAAGTGCCAAGCACGGCGCCTTTCTTCAAGGCCAAAGACATCGAATGATCAACGGATTCTTTTCTTACCAGAAGCAGCTCGGAAGGATCTTCACGGTATGATACGCCAGCGATCACCAATCCCGGAACATCGGATGTCTCCAGATCTTTATGAGAATGTACGGCGATGTCTATCTCCCCGGCCAGCAAAGCTTCCTCAATTTCTTTGGTGAAAAAACCTTTCCCTTCCAGCTTGTCAAAAGGAAGATCCTGAATGGCATCTCCCTGTGTTTTGATAATGCGAATGGTGCAGGTGGCACCGAGCGCCCTTAATTTTTCTTCGAGAAAGCGGGCCTGCCAGAGGGCCAGGTCACTGCCCCTGGATCCTATGATCCATGTTTTATTCATTGCAGGAAATCAACAATCGAGGAGGGGACTATGAATGGGCAAACTTGTTTATGCCTCATTGCCAAGAATAATATCGCGTGCCATCCGCATAGGTACGCTGATGTATTTCTTTTCCATGTAGCTGAGCATGCGGTCAAGGACTTCTTTGGACTTGTCGTCCATGCCTTCCAGGTCCCTTGCAAACACATTGTTCAGCGCGTGCTCACGGATCTCCTTCACTTTTTCAGGAACTTGCTGCATGGCCAGTTCAACTCGGCGGCTGCGAAGTACCTGCATGAATGCATCCGTCTCATGATCGATGATGAGGTTGCCATTGGCCACTTCCTTTTCTCTTTCCGCAAGGTTTTCTGCGGCTACGGCTTTCAGGTGATTGACCTGGATGAACTTGGTATTAAAACGCGTATTGATGGCAGGATCCACGTCATGCGGAATGGCCAGATCGATGATGACTTTCTGATGTTCGTCGTCTCCCAGGAGATCGCGATAAACATTCTCGGTAACGATGGGTTCTGTAGCGCCGGTACATGTGATCATGACGTCGAAACCTTCCTTGAAGTCCTGAAGTTCGCTGAGTGAATATGCCTTGCCGTTCAATGATGCGGCAAGCTTCTCCGCATTTTCTTTGCTGCGGTTGAACACGGAGAAATGTTCGTAACCATGTTTATTCAGATAGCTGGCCATGGAGGCAATGGTCTGACCTGCACCGATGATGAGAAAACGGGTTGAACCATTCAGCTGAAACTCACGAAGACGACGATAAGCCAGAGACACAACGGAAACAGGCCGGTCCGCAATGTGTGTCTCAGTGAAGATGCGCTTTGCTGTTTGGACAGCATGCTGAATGACCAGGCGTATCAGGTCCCCGGTGAGACCCAGGTCCCTGCATTTTTCAAACGCACTTCTAACCTGTGTGATGATCTCTCTTTCACCTACCACCATGCTGTCCATGGAAGCGGTGACCTGGAAAATATGTTTCAATGCGTCCTGTTCACGGTACACCATGGTACCCGCAGCAACCGCCTCTATCCGCTCCGATGACCAGGAAGGTTGTAGCTCTGAAATGAAGCGATGTAGCAGGGTATCATCTACCGCTTCTTCCGAATTGATAAGAAACTCCACCCGGTTGCAGGTGGACAGATACATGATCTCGGAAATATTCAGGGAATCCTTCAGTGATGTGAAACGGTCTTTCCAGTCCTCTTCGGAAAAATGAAATTTCCCGACTTCATCAAGCGGAAGGTTTTTGTGGGTAAATGCAATGATCTTGAACTTCTTCATTCGGTCAGCGCTACAGCCATACAAAAATGAAGAGAAGTGCCGGTTCTTTTGTCATGAATTTGTCACAAACCCGGCTTAAAAGCATGATTTTTATCAGGATAAGGGGTTTTATGGGAGATGGTTTTGCGCACAATGCCTGCATTCCATCCACCCGATCACCCTATTCCATCCATGCCAGCCGTATGGTCTGCAGGCCTGCAGGTGAACGGTGCCTTACGAAGTATATTCCCGGCGATACTTTGCTTCCTGAGCAATCCCTGCCATCCCAGCGAAGCTCATGCATGCCAGGAACCCATCCGGTGATGTTCCAGGACACGATAACCTGCCCGCTGGCACTAACCACATCCAGGGTTTGAGACCCCTCCTTGGCCACTTCAAACTGAATATTAACAGACGAGGTAGCAGGATTCGGAAAAACGGAAAGCCCTGCATTACCCTGCTTTTGACCGGTGTTGATCGACGTAGGCACATTCAACAGAGAGTCCAGGTCCAGGTTCTCATCTCCAGGAAGATATGGCAGGTAGTGGAAATACACCAGGAACATTTCGTCGGTTGTTGCCTCACCAGCTGTCACCAGTTTCGGTGGCGTGTTGGGGTTATGTGGATTGGTGGTGGTGTTATTGTAGTGTGCATTGGCAAACATCTGGCTGCCTGCGGGTAGCTTGACGATCTTCTTGAAATTATAAAAGCCCTGCCATTCAAAATCCCAGTGAGGAATGCGTGCAAACGGTACCGTATCATTCTGACCCGTTACAGCATACGAATCGATATAATCTCCGATAAGGTGCATATGTGGAAACACGGATAACACGGAGAAGTCTACCGGAATCACTGAGGTACCGGCAGGGTATTGGGCGGTATAATCTTTCTGGGTATTTGCAGGAATGAACAGCGTCCAGTTCTGTAGAATGGCATCGGCACTCACCTCGCGTACGCCTGTTTCATTTTCCGGGTAGAAGAAGAAGTTTACTGCGGTCTGATCCACCTCACCAATGGTTCCGGCAGGGTAATGGATCTGCAACAGGATAACGGAATTGGCGGCCAGGGTCATTCCCATTTTTACCGTCTGACCATTGGGAAAGACAGTGGGGCCGGCCCCTGGTGTATACCCTGTCATCAGTTTCAACCCTTGCGTTTTACAGGCAGAGTCAGAAGGTGCGCTGTTCGCATCGCCGGCGTAGACCAGCACATGATGAACCACAGCCCTGTTGCCCGGTATGATCTCAATCGCACGTACCTTCCGGTCGGTGGGAAGATTCGTAGCCAGATAGAAACACTTGTATTCATCGTCCGCTCCTGCCTGACTGGCATATGCCGGAATTTGCAATTGCATGTCAGGCGTACCTAACACGGACCCATCCGGAAATACAGGGATTGGTGGCGCCAGGTTCGGGTCACCCTGGGGTGTTCCGTTACCGATCCAACTGATGATATCATCCTTTTCCTGCTGGGTCAGAAGGCGTTCATGGGCATAACGCTGGAAGCTTGTATCCGGCGGCCAGGGAGGCATGATCCCGGTTTCCAGGGCCACTCTGATAAGTGATGAATAGGCATCCACATCGTCATATGTCTGCAACGGAAACGGACCGATGTTGCCGGGGCGATGGCATGAAGTACAATTCTCATAGATGATCGGAGCGATGTGTTCGCTGAAATTCAGCTGGGCGGAGGCGATGGTTGTAACCCCAAGCATAAGCACGACCAGGGAGGCGGAAAGGTGTTTCATTTGGGAGAATTTGGGTTCTTATGTCAGATCAATGCACGTCAATTTACAAATTTCGCGCCGGAATTCACATTCCTCCTTACACCCTGACAGGGTTCAGAACCCTGTCAGGGTGTAAGGAAGCTAAACCCCGCGTTTGTCTCCGAACATTCGCACATGCAGGCGTGGAGAGAATCCCCATTTGCGATCTTCAGCCCATTGTTGTACGCGAGGTTCCATCATATCCAGTTGCTCTACAGTCCTTCCCTTCGCCATCAGAAAAACATCAGAAGGATCAGTTATGAAGCGCGCGGTAAAACGCTCCACTTCCCTGAGGTCCTCTTCATCTCTTACCACAAATTTGAATATGGCTTTTGGTGATGTAGAAAACACATTCAATACTTCCGGTCTGATGCGTTGCTTTTCCGTCATCCCCGCACCGGTCATCTTCGGTGACACATTGTAGTGGTTTACCAGGGTATCAAAGGCAGGTTCCGGCAGAATGGTGCCGTTGGTCTCCACTTCAAAAAAACAGTCCGGATCAACGTCACGCAGCAATGCCATGAAAGGTACAAGAACAGCCTGTTGAAGCATGGGTTCTCCTCCGGTGATCACAATTTTATTACACCCGAGTTCCCTGATGATTTCCGCCACTTCCTCAGGAGATAACTCGATGATCTGCTCTTCACGCCGGAATTTTTCATCGTCATCATGTCTGAAGTTGGTCTGCTGCCAGTTCCATGTGTAAGGTGTATCACACCATACGCAATGCAGGTTGCATAATGAAAGGCGGACAAAGGTGCGCTCCTGTCCCGCATGGGGACCTTCTCCCTGAATGCTGCGAAAGATTTCCGGGCCGCCGTTTTTTTCCAGCCGGGCTATTTTGAGTTTGTCCATTTACTTAACAATCGCTGCAAAAATAAACAGTCCGAAAGCAACACGCTTCCGGACTGTCCCTACAGGTGGGGAATCAGGGTTATTCATTACCCGGTGCGGTGGATGAAGGTTTGTAGGTCACCGGGTACTTCTTTTTAATATCCTGGTGGATCTCATCTATTTTGTTGACTTCTTCTTCAACCTCCACTTTCACCTCTTTCTTAAGGTCGATGTTCTTCATTTTCTCCGGTACTTCCTCTATCTCCTTCCATGTATTGGGCTTCGCAGGATCTTTCTGAACATACACTTTCTTTTCGTTATCGTAGTAGACCTCTTGTTTGGGGAAGTATACAAAGCGGCGACGATAACCATGTGCCGGCGCCCAATCGGGTGGGCCATGCATTTTATCTTTTCCATGCGGATGACCTTCATGGTGTCCCTGCATTCCTTTATGATCATGATCATGGCCACCCATTTTCTTTTCCGGGCTCACCGGTGCGGGTGGATTTCCTTTTTTGTCATTCGGGTTTTGAGGGGCCGGTTTGTTGTCTTGTGGTGAAGTGGGTGCCGGTTCTTCTTTTTTAGGTGTGTTAGGCGTGGACTGAGGTTTCTGGTCCGCCTGCTTTTTTACAGGTTTGTTGCCTTGTTGCTTTTCAAGTTTTTTATCAACCGGAGTACCGGGTGCACCCGGGCTTTGTGCATGTGCATTTATGGTCAGGCCCAGGAACATCATTGTGCCTATGGCCATGGTCAGTGTTCTTTTCATGTGGTAGCGTTTGTTTGTTACAATCTACAAAATCCAGACAAATACAATGCCATTTACCCCAGATTATGCATTAGGAAGCGCTTTTGGCGCTGAACTATATGTATTAGCTGGGGTTATCCCGCATTAGAAAATCAAGAATTTATTCCGAAGAAAA
>JAGQZQ010000002.1 GCA_020435415.1 Flavobacteriales bacterium | reverse complement strand
TCTACAAAAACAGCAAGTTATGAGTCTCCCCCGGACCCCCTCAAAAAACAACAAAAAAAAACTTAACTTTGATCTAAAGCTGTCCTAAAGAAACCGACCACCTCGAACCATCATAGTATAAATACGTAGAAACAAGCACAAGTAAGTAACGTTGAAATGCATTTCAGATACTCGTATGTACAGATCATTGACAGGTGAAATCATAGAATTGAGAAAGCTGCGTGTAACCATTCTCCTGATATTGCTGGCTATAGCATGGGTCCGGACATCAACCGCACAAACAGGCCCCGGAGGTGTTGGAACAACCGATGGGTCGTCCTCACTTCAGCTTTGGCTCCAGTCAAACAAGGGTGTTGAGGAAGGTGTATCCGACCCTGCG
Source organism: Flavobacteriales bacterium (assembly GCA_020435415.1). Classification (NCBI taxonomy): domain Bacteria; kingdom Pseudomonadati; phylum Bacteroidota; class Flavobacteriia; order Flavobacteriales; species Flavobacteriales bacterium. The sequence continues at coordinate 101,770 of JAGQZQ010000002.1, read as the reverse complement.
GAATCCGGGGATCTGATCACAGCATGGCGGGACCAAAGTGGTCATGGCAGAGATGCCACTGTTTCAGGAAGTGCTCCTACTTATAATGTATACAATGGTATATGGTCTGTAGATTTTAGTGCCGGGGCCGTTTATCTGAATAATACAACTTCGGGCCCTATCACCGGTACCCAGGCAAGAACGATGATCGTTGTGGCCAGACCCACCTCACTGTCAGCTTCTTCAAGTAACAGTGCGGTGTGTTTATCACCAAACAGCGCGACGGGCAGAGGATATCATTTGTTTTTGGAGGGTGTAGGTGCATCAAGCGGATTATCCTTGAGGGTGAGTGGCAACAAAGCCATGAATTATGCAATCAGTACCACCCAGCCAACCATATTTTCTACCCAGTCACCGGCAGGCGCAAATGTCACCGCAACCGTGTTTTATGCTAATGGAACACAGCAAACTACACTCGTGACACAAAGTGCTGCGGTTATGAATTCGCATAACAGTGGCTATCTCTTAGGTGGCTATGCGACAGCAACCACTATGGTGTCGGCAGGTTCATTTGATTACAATGGTGACTTGTATGAGGTAATGTCGTTCTCTGAACAACTGAATAATGCAGATCGGATATTAGTTGAAAACTACCTGGGAGCCAAGTACGGAATCGCCCTGGGGAATGATTTCTTTAATTACGAAATATCACACAAACACGAAGTAGCCGGTATCGGGCGCGTAGATGCATCCAATCTTCATACGGCTTCCCGTTCCGCAAATATTTTAGAGATCAGTGGTGCCACCGATCTGGGTGATGGTGAGTTCCTGCTTTTTGGACATGACAGTTCTTCTATTGCTTCATGGACAGCTACTGAGGTTCTGAATGGAGATGTAAATATGCAGCGCATAAGCCGCGAATGGAGATTTACGGAAACCGGCGAGGTGGGTGATGTTACCCTTACTGTTGATGTTGCGGACCTTCCCTCACCATCAGCAGGATATGTTCAGTATGGTGTTTTGATCGATTCCGACGGAAACTTCACGAGCGGTGCCACATTTTATCCACTTACGCATAACAGTGGTACGCTTTATGAGTTGACCGCACTGGACATTGTTGATGGTGATTTTGTAACGATAGTTGCAATTCGCCCTGAAGTTCAGCTTACATCAACTTCAGCCAGAGGTTTCGAAGCAGCGGGTCCTTATACCATACAGCTAAGTTTGAATTATCCGCTTTCTTTTTCAACCGACATCAGTTTTAGTGAGAACGTTACAAGTACTGCAACCGGTGGTGGCACTGACTATTCTGTGACAGGAAGTCCTGTTACCATAGCAGCAGGTTCGTTAACGCAGGACATTACCCTCATCATCAATGATGAAGGTATTGCTGAGACTGACGAAACAATCATTATCGATATTTCAGGGGCTTCCGCAAGCGTGAATCTTGGTGCTAACGTGCAGTACATTTTTACAATTAATGACGACGACATAGGTAAAGCCATATACTTCCAGACAGCAACCGGGGCAGTGGATGAGGATGTTTCTCCTGCTCAGGTCACCATAGAAATGAGTTCCACCGATGGTTTGGATGCAACGGTCGACTATACCATCACCGGAGGAACCGCAACCAACGGTTCTATCGACTACAATCTTTCTGTGAGTGGTACGGCCATAATCGCCGCAGGTAATACCACTACTACCCTGGATATTATTATCAATGATGATGCGCTGGATGAAGAAGCGGAAACCATTATTATAGAGCTTTCCAATCCAGGACCTAATGTGAATCTGGGAGCACAACAGGTTTTTACCCTTGATATCAATGACAATGATTCCCCGGTGACCGTGCAGTTCAATTCACCGGTGTCCGGCAGTTCAGAAGCTTATGGTTCTGGTTTTATAGAAGTTTCACTTACCGGTGTGTCAGGTCATGATGTGACTGTACCATTCACTGTTGCAGATGGAACGGCGACGGGAGGCGGCACTGATTATACCCTTGCAGACGGAACCTTGACGATACCTGCCGGGTCCATGTTGGCAAACATTCCCTTTCCCATCACAAACGATGTGCTTATCGAAGGGGGTGAAACATTTACGGTTACACTTGGTATTCCCACTAATGCTCTTTTAGGAAACCCGTCAGTTCATACAAAAACAATCAGTGATGATGACAACAATGGTTATACCGGTCCGGGTGGTGTGGGAAACGCATCCAATAACGTGTTATGGTTAATTGGTGATAGTGGCGTATACAATGATGCCGGATCCACGCTTGCCGGTAATAATGAGGCGGTTCAGGAGTGGCATGATATGTCCGGCAACAGCAACAACTTCACAATGACCACCGCTATGAATCGCCCCGGCTTTAAGACGGGTATGATAGGCGGCCATTCTGTTATATGCTTTGATGGAGTTAATCATCATTTGATCGGTCCGAGCCTCTTGTCTGGCAATGTGGGACGAAGCATATTTATGGTATCCAAAGCCACAACGATCGGAGGTAGCTGGGGAGGATGTATGTTAAATCTCAACTATCCCCAAACCGGTACCAACGGTGCACAATTCTCTATTACACCGGAAATGGCAACCAGGGTAAATGGTAATAGGGTTTTTAACGAAAGTATGGGTACGAGTAATTTCAGGTTAATGACAGTGAACATGGCGGCGGGAGCCAATGTTACAGGTATTGATATGTACCTTGAAAGTACCATCGGTACGGAATTGTCTTCAAGTGCAGTGGCAATTAATACGGGAAGCAACGGCTCAATTATTGGATATTCAGATCACGTAACCGAGCATTATAATGGTGATTTTGCAGAAATAATTGTCTATAATAATGAACTAAATTCTGCTCAAAGAAGGATCGTTCAAAATTACCTGGCTGCCAAATACAAGGCCAATATCAACCTTTCTGCAACGGATGATAAGTATGCATTCCAAACAATACATGGAACAGAAGTCGCTGGTATCGGACGCGATAATGCAAGCAATCAGCATACCGCAGCACAGTCAGCAGGAATCTTAAAAATAAGCAGTCCTTCCGGTCTTGAAGATGGGGATTATTTATTGTTCGGCCATGATAACACATCTATTGCATCGTGGAATACGACGGATGTACCAACATCCGGAAATATCCAGCGACTTACCCGTGAGTGGAGACTGGATGAATCAGAATCCGTGATCAATGATGGCGTCGGGACCGTGACCATTACCATTGATACAACAAAATTACCTGCACGTCCTGCGGGATATTCCAACTACTATATCATGATTGATGCAGATGGGAATTTTGCCAGTGGCGCTGCTTTATATCCTATGCAACAGATAGGGTCTACCGCCAGTTTTGAAGTAAATGCGGTAGATATTTCCGACCAGGCATATCTGGCAATTGCAGTGGTCAGAAGCCAGATAAAATTTGCAAACACCACCTCATCAGCCTTTGAACCGAACTCTCCCAAGGCAGTTCAAATATCCCTGAATTATCCCGTGGGGACAGATGTAACGGTTCAGTATGCAGCGACCGGTGGTACGGCGACCGGCAGCGGCATAGACTACACACTTGCTGCCGGTACAGCTACGATCACAGCCGGTAATACCACAACCAATATTAACATCACACTGATTAATGATATTATCTCAGAATCCACGGAAACGATAGAATTAAAACTTTCAAACCCATCTGCAAATATTGCGCTGGGTGCAGATAGCGTTCATATCGTAAGCATTAATGACGACGACAACGCCCGCAAGATCGATTTCAGTGCCCCTTCATCTAATGGAGATGAAGGTGTCAGTCCGGTGACACTTACCATCGAGATACCCCTTGCACAGGTGGATGCGGTAAACCCTACCACGGTGAATTATTCGGTGACCGGTGGTACCGCAACCGGCGGGGGAGTTGACTTTACTCTGGCCTCCGGTACTGCGACCATTGCCGCTACCGAATCAAGTATAACCTTTGATATTGTGATTAATGAAGATGCACTTGATGAGGCGGATGAAACGATTATTATCACCTTGTCCGATCCGACCAATTCCAACCTGGGTACGGACAATGTATATACCTATACAATCCAGGATAACGACTCGGAACCTGCGGTGCAGTTTACCAGTACAGGAGGCAGTGGGTCGGAAGGTGTTTCTCCGGCCAATATAGAAGTGCAATTAACCGGAATTTCAGGTCAGGATATTACTGTCGACTATGCCGTGGCAGCAATTACAGCTACCCACAATATAGACTACGTGCTGGCTAATGGTACACTGACCATACCCGCCGGCAGTCAGTCCGCATTTCTTTATCCTGTTATCAATGAAGATGCGCTGATAGAAGGTGGAGAAACATTTTCCATTACCATTAGCAATCCTGCAGGTGCATCCCTGGGCGCCAATACCGTGCATGTCTTCACAATCAGTGACAACGACAATCAGGGTTACGTCGGACCAGGGGGTGTCGGCGATGACAACAACAATGTATTATGGCTGATAGGTGACAGTAGCGCCTATAGTGATGCCGGTACCACACTGGCAGGCAATGGTGAGGCGATCACGGAATGGCATGATTTGTCAGGAAATAGTAATGACTTCACCCAAAGTTCCGCATCTGCCAAACCTGCGTTAGCGACCGGGGTAGTTAATGGGCATGCTGTGGTAAGATTCGATGGCAGCAGCGACTTCCTTACCGGTTCCAGTATTTTATCCGGAAATGGTGGACGTACCATATTTTTTATTTCCAAAGCATCCGCCCTGGCAGGAACTTATGGCGGAACCATGATGAGCCTTAACTATCCGAAATCAGGTGCCACCGGAGCGGAGTTCTCTATTTCACCTGAAGTAGCTGTAAGGGTGAGTGGGAATCGGGTGTTCAATGAAAGCCTGGGTACATCCGGTTTCAGATTAATGACTGTTGATCTGGCTGATGGTGCGAATATCACAAGCCTGAATATGTATCTTGAAAGTACCCTGGGAACTGAAGCAAGTTCCAGTGCAGCAACAATCAACACGGGGGGTAATGGGTCTGCTCTTGGGTTCTCAGATCATCTTTCGGAATATTTTAACGGTGATTTTGCAGAAGTCCTTGTATACAACCAGCAGTTGAATAGTGCCCAGCGCAAGATCGTATGGAACTACCTCTGGGCACGATACTTTACTTCATTTTCTTTGTCGGCATCCGATACCAAGTATAGCTATCAGGCTTCCTATCCTCACAACCTCGCTGGGATTGGCCGTGACGATGCCGGCAATGAACATCTTGCAGCACAATCGGCAGGAATTTTAACGGTAAGCAGTCCGTCCAGTCTTGAGGATGGTGACTACCTGCTTTTTGGACATAACAATGCATCCATCACCAGTTGGACAACGATGGAAGCGCCTCATTCCGGAGTAAACTATGAACGCATCACCCGTGAATGGCGGATGGATGAGTCTGAAACCGTTCCGGGTGATGGGGTGGGGACTATATCTGTAACCATTGATACCACCTACCTGGCAGCGAGAAGTCCTGGCTATAATACGTTTGTTCTTTTGGTTGATGCGGATGGTGATTTTAGCAATGGTGCAATGGAATACCCTATGACCAGCCTTGGAGGCAGTGAGTTTGAAGCATCGGGAGTGGCTGTGGCAGATGGTGATTTTATGACCATTGCGGTTGCAAGAAGCGTTATAGAGTTTACCAGTACTATAAGCAATCAATTTGAACCTACAAGCCCTGGAACCGTTGAGATATCTCTGAATTTTCCAACGTCATCGAATATTTCGGTGAATTATACCGTCACCGGAGGTACTGCTACCGGTGGTGGTACAGACTATGTTCTTGCAAATGGTACAGCTACCATTACAGCAGGAAACACAACAACCAATATCAACATTACCATGGTTAATGATGTATTGGTTGAACCTGATGAAACCATCGTTATCGGACTGTCCGATCCTACCAATGGTGCCGTTCTGGGAGCAAATACCACCAATACATTCACTATAAATGACGATGATAATAGCCGTAAGATCAACTTTACTGCATCTTCATCTGCCGGAGATGAAGGAGTAAGTCCGGTAACCCTTACGGTTCAGATTAATACCGCCGATGCTTCGAATCCAACAACCGTAAACTATAGTGTTACCGGTGGAACAGCTACCGGTGGAACCGACTATACACTTGCAGCCGGAACAGCTACTATTCCTGCAGGTGTAGGGACAACCACAACATTTGACATTGTGATTAATGAAGATATGGTCGATGAAGCCGATGAAACCATCATTATCTCATTGTCAAGCCCGACAAACTGTAACCTCGCAGCTACCAATAAAGTGTATACCTATACCATTCAGGACAACGATACAGAACCAACAATAGAATTTACAAGTATCGCATCTGATGTAGATGAAGATGTCGGCACCGTAAGCCTGGAGGTGAACCTCACTGCCGCATCAGGTCAGAATGTGATGGTTGATTATGCTGTGTCCGGTGGTACGGCAACCGGTGGCGGTTCCGATTATACGCTTGTAGCGGGAACTCTTACAATTCCGGCAGGAAGCGAAACAGGGAATATAAACGTGGCGATTACCAACGACGCAACCATTGAATCTCTTGAAACCATTATTATTGATATATCCAACCCAACCGGTGCAGCATTGGGTGGAAATACATCAGCAACCATTACCATTTATGATGACGACAGCAACGATGGATACACCGGCCCTGGCGGTGTGGGTGGTGATGATGGTTCTACCTCACTTAAATTATGGCTAAAAGGTGATGATGGGGTGATAAAAAGTGGAGGTGGAGCCGCAGTCAATGGAGATAATATTGCCAGTTGGGAAGACCGAAGTGGTAATGGAATTGATATGGCGAAAACCGGAAGCTTTCCCGTGTTCAGAATATCGGGAGGTATATCGTATGTTGACTTTAGCGGCGGGTCGAAATACCTCGTTGGTTCTTCTGCTATAAGTGGTACAACAGCACGAACCCTGATAACGGTTGTAAGACCACTTTCTTTAGCTTCCAGTGCTTCCAACTGCGCCGTTTCACTTGCACCAAACGCTGCAGCCGGAGCGGGTTATGGTTTGATGTTTGAAAGTCCCGGAGCTTCAACCGGAATGGGCCTTCGTGTATCAGGTAATAAAATGATGAACTATACCACAAGTACTGCAGCACCTACCATTATCTCCGCACAATCCGGGGCAAGCGCTAATATAACAGCTACACAATATTATGCTAACGGCACCGCCTTATCCACAGTAGCTGCACAAAGTGCCAATACACTTAATACAAGTGCGCTTGGTACAATTGTAGGTGGGTTTTCGACCGGTGCGGACATTATACCCGAAAGCGCATATGATTTTAACGGATATGTTTATGAAGTGTTGGCATTTTCCAAGGAGTTGAATACCGCCGAGCGGTTGATCATCGAAAATTATCTGGGCGCCAAATACGGCTTGACGATTGGAGTAGATATGTACGATTATCAGGCAACCCACGGTTATGATGTAGTGGGTATTGGTCGGGCGGATGCCTCTAACATACATGCTGCATCAGAGTCTGCAGATATACTAAAGATAGATAACGCATCGGCTATGGGAGATGGGGAATACCTCTTTTTCGGCCATGACAACGGCGACGCAACAACATGGACGACAACGGAAGCCCTTGCGTCTTCTCAACGGTTGGCCCGCGAATGGAAAGTGGATGAAACCGGTGATATCGGAACGGTTAAGGTAACTGTTGATATGACCATGTTGCCTGCAATGCCCGGTGGCTTCAATAATTTTGTACTCATGATAGATGTCGACGGTGATGACGACTTTACAACCGGCTCGGTGGATATCTATCCTTTATCCAACTCTTCCGGGAGTTTATATACCGCCACAGGCGTAAATGTGGCCGCAAACTATACGATTGGAATAGCAGCAGTTCAAAATGTCACGCAGAGTTCCGGAAATTATAACAACCCAGGAACCTGGTTGGCGGGTTTGGTTCCAGCGTCAGGACAGGAAGCCATCATCGATAATGGTGATGTTGTTACGCTTTCTGCCAATCAAACGGTTGGCGCACTTACAATCAACGGAACGGGCACGTTTAACCTGTCGTCGTATACCCTGACCGTGGATAATGGAACCATAACCAATAATGGTAGTTTTAATCCTGGAACCGGAAAGGTCATTTATAGCGCTGCCGCTGATCAATCCATTGCTGTATTGAATTATTATAAAATCACATTAAGCGGGTCTGGGACTAAAACGCTAACGGGGAATATAGATGTGGAAAGTGATCTGCAGATCTCAAGCGCAGGCGTGACACTTGACGTTTCAGCGAGTAACTATAACATTAATCTTGGTGGAAACTGGAATAACAACGGAACCTTCACACCTCGATCAGGCACCGTGACCTTCGATGGATCCGGTACACAAACCCTGACTGCAAGTACAACACAAACATTCAATAATCTAACGGTTAGCAAAGGGTCAGGAAACCTGAGCCTTGCCAGGAATATTACAGTAAACGGAACACTGGATATGTCTGCAGGAAACCTTCAGTTGGGAAGTCTTACACTCACTTTAGGGTCTTCCTGTTCCATTACCAATGGAGGTGCTTCAAGTTATATCCAGGCGGATGGAGTAGGTGTTATAAAGAAAATGTATTCCGCAGTCCCAGCTGCTACATTAGCTATACCTATGGGTGATGCGGACGACTATTCGCCATTTACATTCACATTACAGGATGCTACGTTGTCGGGGGGCGCATATGTTACCTTTAAAGTAACAGATTCAAAACATCCTAATCTCACAGGTACTACTGACTTTATATCCCGGTATTGGGTGGTGACACCATACGGTATCTCCTGCAATGGTACATGTGATGCAGGTTCGGGGGATATATCGTATGACATGAGTTATGTATATGTAGATGCCGATGTGAACGGCGACGAATCGCAATACACCGCTATGAAATACTCTGGCGGTAACTGGCTTACCGGTGGATCCGTGAATGTTGGTGCCAATACACTTACCTGGAATGGGGTTACCTCTTTTAGCGAAATGACGGGTGGTGATGGTGGTGAAGTGTTGCCTATTAAGCTCCTGTACTTTGATGCACAGCTTGTAAATGATTCAGTACAACTGAACTGGAAAACAGCCACCGAGATCAATAACCATTTTTTTACCGTTGAGCGAAGCAAAGATGGTATTAACTTCGAAGTGTTAGGGAAGGTAGAAGGTGCTGGTAACAGCTCCACAATGCGATCCTATGCGGCTGTGGATGCGTATCCGTATGAAGGGCTGTCGTATTACCGTTTGAAGCAAACAGATTACGATGGCAGAACGGAAACGTTTTCTCCTGTGCCTGTGAACAACAGCGACGGGACAGGTTATCCCTTCATTACCATCTTCCCGAATCCAGCAAAGACATCTACCTATGTGATGATAGAACAAACCCGGATACAAGAAGAGGAAGTACTGATCGTACTCCAGGATATGTTAGGTAAAACCTATTACTCAAAGGTGGTACTTATTGGTCAGACAAAAACATCCATCGTAGCACTCGATATGTTGGGGAGATTAAAACCGGGACTATATATGGTGACAGCCAGTTCAAGGTATGGGATAGAAAGCCAGCGACTTATTGTAGAACCATAAATGGATTAGCCTCACCTGCTGTGATCTTTATCCCCTGATTAGAAATAAGTACCGGAAGGTCTGCTCTTTACTCAATATACTGAGCGGGGGCTGTTTCAGGTTCCTGGCTGTTCCTTCAGTTCGTCTTTTAGTATTTCTGCCGCCCTGGGTAATAGGAAATCTAACCTCCCGGTCGCACAATGCATGACCTTAAAGTCAAATTTATTTCTTTGAATGGGTCAGCTATTCTGTAATAACTCAGTTTGTGCCTACCATTCATCCTGCATATTATACTATCCAACCAGCTAACCTCCAAACTCAGCGTATTTATGCCTTTACCGGGAACCCTCTCCGTATAATCACGTAAAAACTGGTGTGATGAAATATCCGAAGACCATTGTAAACAGGATGCTTTATGGTAAAATAAGGCAACCGGGAAGTGTTCCTGTGAGCATTCTTTTGTTGATTGCCCTGATGTGGCAACCTGCAGGAACAGTGCGTGCATAAACAGGCCCCGGTGGTGTGGGAAATTCAACCACCAATAAGATATGGCTTTCTGCCAATGATTCTGTATTTAACGATGCGGGTGCCACGCCGGCCGGTGACGGCAATAATATCGAAGAATGGCATGATCGGTCCGGTAATGGAAACGATGCAGTGCAAACCACAGCAGGGAGTCAGCCTACATTAACAACCAATAGCATTAACGGGCAAAGTACGGTTACCTTCGATGGGTCCGCGGATTGGATGAGTATCGTTACCGGTGACATCCCGGAAACCAACTACACCCAGTTTGTGATCTACAAGTCATCGGATGACAACGGATGCTTCACCGCTATTGCCAGTCCGGCCACCTACACCGGTGGTGCGCATGACCGTCAGTTCGGATTAAACAGCAGCAAGCTCACAAGCCGGATATGGAATTCTGAGGTGATCAGCTCAGTAACCAATTACAATGACAATACTGCCAGGATTGCAGAGATACAGGTAACCAGTGGTGTCGGACAGGAAATTTTCATTAATGAGGCCAGCGTCAAGACCGGCACCAAAGGAAGTTCCGATTTCAACTGGGAAGCGGGAATGGTGCTGGGAGGACATAGTGCATGGGGTTATTATTCCGGAAGCATCTCCGAGGTGATTCTTTACAATACCGTGATCAATGATGCCCAGCAGATCATCGTGAACAACTACCTCGCCTCCAAGTATGGTATTACCATCGTTAATGATAGATTTTCATACGACAATGTTCACTTTTATGATGTGGCCGGCATCGGTCGTGAAGATGGTTCTAACGAGCACCTCGCCGCACAGTCGGCAGGTATTCTGCAAATCAGCGCGGCGGATGACCTCGATGACGATGAATATCTGCTCTTCGGACATGACAACGGCAGTATTTCTTCATGGACTACAACGGAGGCACCCGATGGCGGTGCACACATTCAGCGTGTGGCCAGGGAGTGGCGTTTTGATCATACCGGCGATGTCGGTACCGTCACCCTAGAGTTAGACACGGCGCTGTTTCCAGCCCGCCCATCTACCTATATTTCATATGTATTGCTTGTGGATTCCGATGGCAATTTCAGTTCCGGCGCCACAGCATATCCATTGGTCTCAAGCGGTGGTAGTTTATATGAAGCCTCCGGGCTAAGTCTTTCTGCAGGTGATTACGTAACCTTCGCCATTATCGAACCGGCCATTGATTTTACCCTGGCTTCCTCTGATGATGATGAACCCAATGGTCCGGTCTCCATAGAGATATCCTTAAGTTATGCCCTGGATCAGGATATCGCGGTGGAGCATGATATCATTGGCAGAACCACGATCAATGCCACGGACTATACCCTGGTATCCGGTACTGCTACAATCACCACGGGAAACACCACCGTTGATCTCAGCGTACCCCTGACCAATGACACAGACATTGAAGATGACGAGGATTTTATTGTGGAATTGTCCAATCCATCCCTGGGGACGCTTGGCACCAACACACAGCATACGTTTACCATTCATGACGATGATAATCCACGTAAGATCACGTTCAGTGCGGCCTCCGGCAATGGGGATGAAAGTGTAACGCCCGGTCAGTTCGCTTTGGAGATAAACCTTACGGATGGAAGTAATCCAACCACGGTGGATTATATCATTTCCGGAGGAAGTGCAACGGGTGGAGGCGTGGACTATATCCTGGCGGACGGTACTGCAACGATTGCTGCCGGAGATAATAATGTGACGGTGGATATATTTATCAACGAGGATGGACTGGATGAAGCTGATGAGACCATTGTAATTTCACTTTCCAATCCAATAAACGCCAACCTGGGTGCTACCACGTCATTCACATATACCATTAATGATAATGATACTGAACCGGAGGTAGAATTTGCATTGGCCGCATCCAGCGGACTGGAAAGTATAAGTCCTGCAAATATCCAGGTGAAGGTTTCTACTGTTGCAGGACAGGACATTACGGTGGATTATACGATCACGCCGGGAACTGCAACCGGTGGTGGTGTAGACTATACTCTTGCGGATGGAACACTAACGATCCCCAAAGACAGCAGTTACTATTTTATTTCCCCTCAGATCATCAACGATGCCATTGAAGAAGGTGGTGAAAGTTTCACAATCACCCTGTCAAACCCTGGTAATGCGACGTTGGGAAGTCAGACAACGCACGAGTTTACGATCAGTGATGACGATAATACCGGCTTTACCGGACCCGGCGGTGTAGGGGATGAAAATTCCAATAAGATATGGCTGTCGGCCAATGATAACGTGTACAACGATGCGGGTACCACAGAGGCATCTGACGGTGAAAGTGTGGAAGAATGGCACGATCGTTCCGGCAATGGCAATGATGCGGTGCAAACCACCGGCGGCAGTCAGCCCACCTTAACCACCAACAGCATCAACGGTCAAAGTGTAATGACTTTTGACGGCAGTGCGGATTGGATGGGGATCACAACAGGAGATATTCCTGAGACCAATTACACACAGTTTGTGATCTTCAAATCAAGTGATGGTGACGGATGTTTTACTGCCATTACGGATCCTGTAAGCTATTCGGGTGGTTCCCATGACCGCCAGTTCGGGTTGAAGGCAAACAAGATGAGTAGCAGAATATGGAGCGATGAAACCATTAGTACTGCCACCAGTTACAATGACAACAATACCCATATTGCCGAGTGGATGGTTACCAACGGAGTGGGGCAGGAGATATACATCGACGAAACGAGTGTGAAAACCGGTAGCAAGAGTGCGTCTGATTTCAACTGGGAAACAGGAATGGTGCTGGGTGGGCATAACGCCTGGGGTTACTACAGCGGTGCGATTGCCGAGGTTATTCTGTACAACACCTTGCTGAACGATGCTCAACAGATCATTGTGAATAATTACCTGTCCTCAAAATATGGTGTGTCCATTGCAAATGACCGTTATGGTTATGACGCCAGCCATAAGAATGATGTTGCGGGAATCGGCCGTGAGGATGCTTCCAATGAACACCTGGCGGCACAATCCGCAGGCATCCTGAAAGTAGGAAGTGCCACTTCTCTGGGCAATGGCGACTACCTCCTTTTTGGTCATGACAAAGGCGATATTACCACCTGGACAACCGCAGAAGCGCCTAATGCCGGAACAAATATTCAGCGTTTGGCCAGGGAGTGGAGACTTGATGAAACCGGTGATGTGGGGAATGTGAGTATCGGAATAGATACGACCGACCTTCCTGCACGCCCGTCCGGTTATACAAGATACTTTCTGCTGGTGGATGCAGACGGGAATTTCTCCTCAGGAGCCACCCTTTATCCGATGAGTAACACCGGAGGGAGCAATTACCAGGCCAGTAACGTTTCCGTTTCGGATGGTAATTATTTGGCAATAGCCGTTGTAAGACCAATTATCCAATTCACGTCAGTGAGTTCAAGTAAATTCGAACCCAACAGTCCGGCCACCATGCAAATATCTCTGAGTTTTGCACTGGATGCTGATGTAACCGTGGATTATGCCGTAACCTCCGGTACAGCCACACCTAATGTAGACTACGTGTTTGCAGATGGAACAGCCACTATTCTTGCAGGGAATACTACCACCAACCTGAATGTGTCCATCATTAATGATGTGGAAGTGGAGTCCGATGAAACCATGGTGGTTACGCTGTCAAATCCGACCTCGGGAATAGAAATAGGTGACAATGTTTCGGATACCCTGCGTATCAATGATGATGACAACTCCCGGAAAGTATCGTTCAGAACTACCACAGGGAGCGGTGATGAAGCTGTTAGTCCTGTATCGGTTACCGTCCAGATTAACTCCGTTGATGCGGTGAACCCGACCACCGTGATGTATGCCGTTTCCGGTGGTACGGCCGTCAATGGAAGCGATTACGTATTGGCTACAGGTACCGCAACCATTCCTGCCAACGAAGACAGCATTACATTTGATATTGCCATTACCGATGATGCCACATATGAAGATGATGAAACGATAACCGTGGTTCTGTATAGTCCTTCGAATTGTAACCTGCTAAGCTCCAATACCACCTATACCTATACCATTACGGATAATGATACGAAACCAACAATTGAGTTTGCCCAGCTCACATCAAGCAACAATGAGTATACTTCACCTGCTCTTTTGGCGGTGATCTTGTCTGCACCGACCGGAATTGATGTGACCGTTGATTATTCCGTGACCGGCGGCACCGCCTCCGGTAGTGGTGTAGACTTTACCCTGGCTGATGGTACGCTCACCATAGCGGCGGGTGATACAACCGGAGATATCAGTATTGATATCATAGATGATGCCTTGGTGGAGGCGGAAGAAACCATAGAAGTTACATTGTCCAATCCCACCAATGCCGATCCCGGAACGGATCTGGTGACGACCCTTACCATCAATGATGACGACAATGATGGCTACGTGGGGCCGGGAGGTGTGGGAGAGGCCACCAACAACAAGATATGGCTGTCTGCAAATGACTATGTGTATACCGATGCGGGATCTACGGAGGCTACAAACGGGACGGCAGTTCAGGAGTGGCATGACCGTTCCGGGAATGGCAATGATGCGGTGCAGACCACCGGCGGCAGTCAGCCTACCCTGGTGACTAACAGTATCAATGGGCAAAGTGTTTTGACCTTTGACGGTACAGCTGATTGGATGAGCATTGTGACCAGTGACATCCCGGAAACGAACTACACGGAGTTTGTCATCTTCAAATCATCCGATGTAACCGGGCCATTCACCACCATAGCGAGTCCGGCTACATACACCGGTGGAGCCCATGACCGTCAGTTCGGACTGAGCAGTAATAAGCTGTCCAGCCGTATATACAATACAGAGGTCATCAGCACCGCCTCGAACTACAACGACAATACGGCCAGGATTGCAGAGATCCAGGTGACCAGCGGTTCCGGACAGGAGTTGTTCATTAATGAGGCGAGTGTGAAGACCGGTACCAAGGGTGGTTCCGATTTCAACTGGGAAGCGGGCATGGTCGTTGGAGGACATACTGCATGGGGCTATTATGCCGGAAGTATCGCGGAGGTGATCCTGTATAACACAGTATTGAATGATGCCCAGCAGATCATTGTCAACAATTACCTGTCGTCCAAATACGGAGTGACCATAGTAAATGATAAATTCTCCTATGACGCGGGACACAACTATGATGTAGCGGGAATCGGCCGTGAAGATGCTTCGAATCTGCATACCGCCGCGCAGTCTGCAGGAATGTTCCTTGTACACAATGCCAGTGCGATGGGAGATGGAGAATATCTTCTCTTCGGTCATGATGATGGTGCAGTGGATAGCTGGACATCGACAGAAGCGCCCACCGCTTCAGGATCAGAGCGCATTGAAAGGGAGTGGCGGTTTGGTGAAACCGGTGATGTCGGGACCATTTCCGTGACCATTGATACCTCGCTTTTTGATGCAAAACCGGCCGGGTATCAGGCCATGATGCTGGCCGTGGATGGAGATGGTGACTTTTCTTCGGGAGCCACGATGTATCCATTGATCTATGTCAGTGGAAGCAATTACCGGGCTACTTCAGTAGCCGTAGCTGATGGGGACTACATGACGGTGGTCGTAGGGCAGAACATCACCCAGCAAACCGGAGACTTTGACGATCCCACCACATGGCTGATAGGTATCGTACCTGGAACCGGAGAAGATGCATTGATCGCAACAGGACACGTGGTGGATTTGACCGCCAACCAGTCGATAGGTTCCCTTACAATTAATGGAACACTTAATCTGAACAACAAAAGTTTGACGGTGGACCTTGGAACAATAACCAACACCGGTACATTTAATGCAGGTACCGGAACGGTGAATTACGGCGCATCCGGAAACCAGGATGTAGCTGCATTGAATTATTACAAATTGACCCTGAGCGGATCGGGAACCAAGACCCTGGCAGGAAATGTGGATGTGGATAGCGATCTGCTGATCACCGGAAGTGGCATTACGTTGGATGTGTCAGGCAGCAATTATGACATCAACCTGGGGGGGAAATGGAACAACAATGGAACATTTACGCCAAGATCAGCTTCGGTGATCTTTGATGGAGCCGGTACGCAAAATCTGACTGCCAATACGGCTCAGACATTCACTGATCTGACCATCAGTAAATCTTCCGGAAATGTGAAACTCTTGCGTAACACTACCATAAACGGTGTCCTGGATATGTCCTCCGGCAACCTGGAACTAGGGAGCTTTGATCTGACTATGGGTGCTTCTGCAACCATTTCAAATGGAAGTAGCTCAAGCTACATAGAGGCGGATGGTATCGGGGTGTTAAAGAAAATATATACTTCTGTGCCTGCACCGGCTTTTACCATGCCATTGGGAGATGTCAATGATTATTCTCCTTTTACGTTTACGCTTCAGGATGGAACACTTGGCGGACTGGCGTATGTGACCATTAAAGTCAAGGATTCAAAACACCCCAACCTCAGCGGTACTTCTGATTATATATCCAGGTACTGGGTGGTAACACCATCAGGTATATCCTGTAACGGGGCCTGCGATGAGGGTGCCGGTGACATTGAATATGATATGAGCTATACCTACGTGGATGCGGATATCAACGGAGATGAATCACAATACATTGCCATGAAATATTCCGGAGGCAGCTGGCTTACGGGTGGATCCGTAAACACTGGCACGAATACCCTTACATGGAACGGTGTGACCTCTTTCAGTGATATGACAGGTGGTGATGGGGATGAGGCACTTCCCATAGAACTGTTGTTCTTTGATGCTGCCCTTAATAATGATACAGTAAATGTAGATTGGAGGACAGCCACGGAAACAAACAACCATTTCTTTACCGTTGAAAGGAGTAAGGACGGTATTCATTATGAAGCCATCGATACCCTGGAAGCAGCAGGTAATAGTCAAACAATAAGACACTATGCTACCATTGATGCACATCCCTATGAAGGGTTGTCGTACTATCGCCTGAAGCAAACAGACTTCGATGGGAAGACAGAAACATTTGCACCGGTGCCGGTGAATAACAACGACGGAAGCGGAGCATCATTCATGACAATATTTCCAAACCCGGCAAAAACAACCACCTATGTGATGCTTGAACGCACAAGCAAACAGGAGGAAGAAGTCCTGGTTGTCCTGCAGGACATGTTCGGAAAAACACATTACTCGAAGGTTGTGTTTCTGAGCCAGGCGGGATCCGTTATTCTGGCACTGGATATGTTAGATAAACTCAAGCCCGGCGTTTACCTGGTCACCGGTAGTTCCAGATACGGCATCGAAAGTAAGCGGTTGGTCGTGGAGTGATGGCGTTCCCGTATGTTGTATGGCCGACAAGCAGGATGTCTGCGGTACGCTAAACGGTAACATTTGGTGATTGAGTGATTTGGTGATGTGATGATTTGATGACCTGCCAGCCGCCGCTTAGGCCATTGCAGGGCAGGCTGGCCTGCCAGCCGAAGCATTAGCTATAGCGCAGGCAGGCTGGTTTGGTGATTGCAGTACTCTTCGGGTAACGACAAGCATGCGGTACGGCAACTTTAAACCTTAAACCAGAAACCAGAAACTACCCTCCCTACTGCACCGTCAGGATCAACGTCTTTTGTGTGATATTTCCATCCCGGTCCACGATGGAGAAAACCCACTTCTCTGTGCCGACCTGGTTGCGCGTGATGATCTCGGTGTCGGCGGAATAGCCTTCATACTCCGATGAGGTCATAAAGTAGTTGTGAAATGTGGTGGTGCTTGAGGCGCCGTCGTAGGCATAAGAGACATTAAAGCTTTTCAGATCGTCTTCTGTTTTAGTGGCCACAATGCCTACCAGCAGCGTGTCTCCCTGGCCTACCGTGGCATCGGCGGACGTGTAGCCTGCACTTGTTTTGAATACCACATCCGGCGGCACATGCGCATCTTTTTCTTTTTTGCATGAAAAGAAGGAGACCGTCAGCGCGAGCATGACCAATAGACTTCCTGATTTTAGTTGCGGTTTCATAAGGTTGATTTTTTGTGAAATGTGATATGACAGTGCACGGAAATGTTTCTTCCCATGTCAAAGATGTTGTAATACTTGTAGCGTGATAAGTGATCGAAGTAGACTTCATTCAAAAGGTTGGTGGCGGCCACCGACAGCATCACATCGCGTCGCTGACCAATGAAGCTGACACCTGCCGAAGCATGGATGAGCGTATAGCCCGGACTGCTTGTTTCGAATTGCGCGGGATGATCCTGTGGTAAGATGTGATCTGCACCGAAGCCCGCAAAAGTTTGTCTGCGTTTGATGTTTTCCTTCGATTTCCATTTCACTTCGCCGGTGATCTTTCCTGCGGGAATGAATGGCAGATAATCGCCATTACCTGCCTTGCCGGTTACCTGTGCACATGTTGCACGAAGCGATACATTTCCAAAGGCCTTCGGGTGAAGCTGCACATCGCCCTCCCATCCTATGAGTGAGGCATTGTCGCGTATGTACAGGTAAATGGGAAATCCGATGTATTCCTTGTTGATGGGAGCCAGGAAAATGTAGTCGTGAAATTGATTGTAAAATCCGGAGGCGGATACTGTCAATGCCCGAACTTCATAGGTGGCGGTGAGGTCGGTGCAGGCATTTTGTTCTATGGGCAAATGGATGTTGCCGATCTCATAGCGGATGGTGCCTTCATGCAAGCCGTTGGATGAAAGCTCTGCCAGGTTGCCTGCCCTGTAGCCGGTGGAGATGTTTGCTTTTACATTCCAGTGTTTTTTAACAAAGCTCACGCCGGCGGAACTATTCACAGTGCCATAGGTTCGGCTGAAGGGGATGACCTCTTTCCCGGGATTATTGGGGAAGTCGTTGTTAATGGTGCCGGTAGGCAGTGTGTTGATATGTTTCAGGTCATAACGGAAACCACCCTCCATCACCAGCGATTTGAAATGATGTTTTAAATAGGTGAAGATTGAACCCTCGCTGATCGATGCATCGGGGACAATGGACCGGGAGCCGTTATTGACATTGGTCTGGTGCATGGCCTGGATGCCGGCACTCACCTCTGAATTTTTTCCGATTCTCCTTGACCATATCGTATTTCCGGTGTAGCTGTTCAGTTGCATGTCCAGACTGATGCGGTTGCCACCTTCCTGCTCCTGACGGTTATTCAGGTGAACCCCAATGTTTGTTTTGAGGACGGAACGGCCCAGGTAAAATGTGTTTTTGGTCGCAAGAATGTGCATGAATACCGTATGATGCGGAAGCTGAAAACTCCTGCTGTTGCGGTCGTCCGGAACGAGTGGTTGTCCGGCTTCAAGCAGGAAACCCATGTGGCTCAGGGAGAATGCATAGTTGTTTTCGGAGGTCCATTTGCCTGAAAGATGTCCGTAGGAAGCCTTGGCATGATAACCTGCGAATCGGGAATTCAGTACGCGTTCTCCCCGGCCATCTGTATAGTCTGCATGATTTTCTTCACCCAGACGTATACGCCAGTGATTATTTTCTGTCGAACTTTTGATGCCCGCATCGGTAGACAAGCCCAATGTATTGGATGAGAAACGCACGGTAGCATCTCCCAATGTCTGTCCGACCGGCGCCGGTTTCTCTTCAAGGATATTCAGAACCCCTCCCATGGCCTCTGAACCGTAAAGCAGAGATGCCGGGCCTTTGATCACTTCGATGCGGTCAACACCCATATCTGTGAGGCCGAGACCGTGTTCATCCTGCCATTGCTGACTGTCATACTTCAATCCGAATACAACAGTTTGAATGCGGTTGCCGTACAGTCCGCGGATGACCGGCTTGGATATGCCCGGACCGGTGGTTAGTTTCTGCACGCCCGGTAATTGGGCCATTCCATCCACCAGCGTCAGTGCACCTTGCTGTCTCATAGAAATGGTAGACAGCGACGCGATGTTGTTGGCCGTTGCATTTGACGCGGAGGTTTGTTCACCGTACACCGTCACTTCCTGGTAATCGATGGCAGAAGGTGTCAGGGTGATATTAATTTCTTGTAGCGTATCACTGATCTGTACCCTGGATATAAAGGTCCGGTATCCCACATAGGTCACCTGGAGGTGCACCGTTCCCTCCGGAAGTTTGCATAAGGTAAATGCTCCGTCGTGGTCAGTGGCGGAGGCAACCCCATATTCAGGAATGTACACATTGGCCAGGGTAACGGGTGTTCCGGAAGAATCCGACACAACCTTCCCTGTAATGCATACCTGTGGATATGCCGCAGCCCACACCAGGCAAAGCAGCCATAAAAAAACGATTCTCATGATGATAAAGAACCATGCCGGTCCGCACCTGATGAAACAAATGCGGACCAGAGGTTATACAAGGTTTAGTTAGTCGGCAGGCTCGAAGTGTGTCTCATGCACCTCGCCATTGGTCTGGGTTTGCTTGAGCCACAATTCTTTGTTCTTTAACTTAAGAATCCGGTATGAATCTTCAGTAGAACCGGCTGCATCCGACTTGAAGCGGACATCGTCCCCGTCTTCTCCGAGTTCCCAGCTGCCTTCGTCGGTGAAGCTGCCTTCAACACGGTATTTGCCATCTTTTTCGATGTCAATGACAAAGTTGTTACCAATGGTGGCCAGGTAGGACGCCGTTTGGTCAACGCCGTCAATGGAAAAGGACGCCACTTTCCAGTCGCCGGAAAGGCGGGCTTTGGCGGAACGTAAACTGAAGGCCGGGCCTTCTTCATATTTTTTGCAAGCTGTAAGAACACATGCCACAGCCACGAATGCAATGAGCAAATTGCGTTTCATAGTAATAGATTTTATAGAATAACAATAGGTTGCAACCGGGACCGATGCCCGGAAGATAAATAATAGACTCGTTATGCGAACCTATTGTCGGGCGGAGGGGAAGGCGTTTCAATAACCGGACAAGCAAGGGATGCCTGCACCGCAGTGTGATGAACCGTGTGGAGAACATCTGTAAATATGGTAGAATGCTCCACGGGTAGGTAAACCTGTGATAGAAGTTTCACAGCCACCCTGGTCAGGGGGTATCGGGAAGAACGTTGGTCATTGACATTGCTTCTGACCAATTCGTCGAGGTTGGCAAATAGTTGTGATTCTTGTATATCGTTGATGCAGGTGAAGACTAACCCTTCTTCGGTTTTTTCATACCGGATCACATCGAACAGGCGGTTGCCCACCCGGAATTCCTTGCCGGGCTTTTCCCAATGGATCTCATGTTCAGATGAAAAGACGATGCGTTGCAGGTCTTTCTCGGGAATGCCACTCTTGATGGCTGTTTTCATCTCCCTTCTCGCCTGGTATTGCAGTATATGAAACAAGGAATATGGGCCTGCTATGCTGAACAGCAGGGAAAACAATAACAGGATAGAGGAGGCTTGTCTCATAACACTCGTAGCAAATATATATGATTTTTGAATGTATTGCCACGATGTGCGCGAGAGATCACTACCATTGAAGGCTTTTCAGGTAGTTTCCCCATTCTTCTTTGGAGGAAACCGCATAAGCCATGTTTTCTACAATACGGTCGGTGCCTATTGTGATGGGTTGTGCGGCCCACCTGACCTGACCTTTCCCTTTATCAGCGAAAACCAGCAGGGTGGCCTGCATGCCATTTGGGATTCCTGATAATTTAATATCTCTTCTGTTATTATCGAAATAATAACCGGGAAGAATACTTCGAATATCCTTAAACACCAGCCGGACGATCATGTTGGTGCTATCTGTTCTGACCAGAAGTTCCCTGGGTTCCGGAACATCCAGAAAGATATCGCAATTGATCAGGCCCAGTTTGGTGGTTTTCATGACAAAATAATCCATCTCGGATTCAAATGCGCTTTCGCCTTCACCTTCCCATACATCTTCATCCAAAAATCCTTCTTCATTCACATTGGTGGTGACCAGCACGTTTGTTGTAGGTTCATCGGTCACCAGTGAGCCTATTGGCTGCCGGTACACCTTCGTGCCTGCATCTTTTGTCCAGTTGATCAGGTCCTGTGCCTGATGCCCGCGGAACAGGTCCATGTCTTTGGATTGTCCTGTGGTGGGGATCTTAATGGTGATCGGCTTGAGAAGGGCTATATTTTTGTTGTTACAGGTGGCTTCAATGGAGATCATGCCTCCTGTTTCCAGTAACTGGGTTCCGGAGTGTGTTGTGAGTTGTGACCGGATGATATCTTCGGTGGTCAGGAATTCTTTGATACGCAAGGTAACCTCGTAGCAGTCGGTGGATTTTAAACGGAAAGCATGCACCGGGAATATCACCCTGACGCCCTGACGGGTAATGATGACTTGCTCTTCTTCATTGGATACGGTGAACTCTTCATAGGGCAGTGTGTCCACAGGTATACATGATCCGGAATAATCGAACAGGTTTCCGGTTTTATTTAATACCAATTGTGAGATACCCTGTTGGTTGGTGAACGACTGGTATTGTGCGGTAGTGATAGTTTGTCCTCCGCGTTTGGCGGTGTTCTCACATTGAAAAGGAGTCACCGCGATGTTTATGTCATAAGGGTTGAATTGTAGTTCTTCCACGCAATAGTCCCTGATCAGAAGGGCGCGGTGGCGCGACAGTTCAGCTTGCTGACCGATGTTGAGTTTCCGTATCTCTTTTATGGAGAGCAAGGGGATGGTAATGGTTTCTTTAAGGTTGCCGGAGGCAATGATTTGCTGCATGGCGGATTTCACCTCATCGGTAAGTGGTGCCTGCAAATAGGGAAGGGGAAGTTCCTGTGCATAGGCTATCACGGGCAACAGGAGGATCAACAGGGATTTTTTCATGGCCGCGCTTTTGTATATAACGCGATCTTTTGATCAATGGTACACTGTTGTGTCCTACCTGGTTTGCTCGATGTGAAGTGCTTTCAACGGTCTCTTTTCGATCTTGGAACGGAACCACAGGCGGACATCCACACATTCGAATATTCGTGCATTCCGGTGATCCGAGGGCCACTCCTCCAGGATCTTTGAGAAAGCGCGGTTGACGGACGAAGGATCGGTGAGGCGGCTGACCTTACGCAGAAAGGATACCAATATTTCCTCCGGACCATCTTTGCCAAGGTATCCGGTGATGAAGCGGTAGTAACTGTTGTACTTGCTTTCTATGACATCACTGTTCCCTTTTTCAAAATGGATCATCATGGCCAGCAGCCTGGCGAATGACTGAAAGTCTTCCCTGCCGTGCCACTTTCTGGTGATGATCTTGTTCACCCAGCGAAGGGCGGCCGACATATCGCCGTTGATAAAATAGAGGGACACCACGCTATCATAAATAGCCAGACGAAGGCTGGATGGGATGGCTTCTTCATAAGAAGTAAAGAGCGCTTCATTTTCCTTTACGAATAGGATTCCTTCATCAATCTTACCGCGTTCGATGAAGTACATCAGACTTACATTCCAGACTTTTTCTATGATCCGGATCTCGCGGTTGATAAACTTATTCGGAATGTTCTTGAGTTTCTCCAGGGTGAGATTGAATTCACTGTCCTTCTTCAATTTCACCTCACGTATCATGAGGTTGTTCAGTGCCGTGATATAGGATTCCGGTTCGTCGTTCAGCAAAACCGGGTTGGATTCGATGTGTTCCACCAACTTCATGCTGTGTTCGTAACCCTTTTGATTGTCTTCAAAATAGTAACCGTGGATAAAGCTGAGCAGGTAATGGTGGTAGATGCCGGCTTTGTATGAAACGGGTCGGGCCTTTTCCTGTTCAGCCAGGTCTTCCATGATCTTTTTCATGCCTTCCATGCTTTTCTCCGGCTCTTCCCATTTGTTGGTGAAGAAGTGGCGCATCCGGGAATTCAGCATGCGCATATGCACGAGTTCAGCATAGGCATTAAGGATGTTTTGCTGTTCCTGGAAGTGTACGGTAAAGGATTGCTGATAGGCATCGTCGCTGTTCTCCAGTTGCATGATCAACCGGTGAAGAAGTGCGTAGAGATCAAGCAGGGCAGTGAACTTTTCATGTTTATAGGCAAGGGAAATTGCTTTGCGTATCACCGATTCACAATCCCGCAACAGCGACTTGTTGAACAGAATCTCTGCATCCCTGAGCATTTCATGGAGGGTTGCATCCACGGAAATTTCCTGGTGGTATGATCTCAGGCTTTTAAGGATTGAGCCGTACAGATAGTTCTTGTAAACACTGAGGTTCTTAGCGATCTTCTTTACATCCACCTTCTCCTTCAGGGCCGCTTCATCATATACATCCTGTTTGTCGATGATGTCAAACAACTTGATGTAATTGTTGCGTGATGAATCCGTACGGCTGGACACAAACTTTTTAAAGTACCCCTTTTCGTTGCGGTTCAGTGATTTGATCAGGTTGAACAGGCTTTCCTTGTGCATACTCGAATTGTTTCGCGGCGATAGACAATGTGCCTAACGACTCTACCTCCGGTGGAAAATTACGAATACGCTTTCTTATAGCAAACTACGAAAGCATTTGGAAGGGGTGTCTGCGATATACCCATCTACATTAAGGTATGGAAATCTGATATTTATGTTGATAAATATCACAAGAACAGAGGCTTGTTTAAATATAGATAGTCGTACAGGAAAGCTGGGGTCACGGCTTGTTCTTAATCGGACATCATCACGCTTTACCCGATTTTTTAAACTGAAGGATTCCCCAGTTCAGGTAGCCTTTTTTCCCTCCATCTATCCAATGGTCCAGGCCAGCAAGCATCCGGGTGATATAGTCATCACTCACATAATCTTTCAGTTCTTCCTTTTTTCCCTGGAGCTCTCTTTTTACCGAGGAATAATGGTTCACCAGTTGTTCCGGCATTTCCATGATACGTACTTCTTCCAATCCATTGGCTGATGCAAGGGCTCGGTATAGTTTCACAGACCCCAGTTCTTTCAGGTGAATACGGTCAAGCACCGGCTTGAGTACATCTGCAGGGCAATCATCACTTTGCATCGGATCGGTAAAGATAAACTGCCCACCGGTCTTAAGTACACGGGATACCTCATGAAAAACTTTGGCTTTGTTGTCGCTATGCAGAATGGCGTCTTCCGACCAAACCACGTTGAATGAGTTATCCGGAAAGGGAATATACTCAAAATTTCCCTGATGTACGTCGATAAAGGCACCCAGGCCTACTTCCTTGTTCTTTTTGCGGTTTCGTTCATTTTCCTTTTCGCTAAGATTCAGACAGGTAACAGTGCATTTGAATCTGGAGGAAAGGTAGCGTGCAGCACCTCCGTATCCAGAGCCGATGTCAAGAACATCTGTGTTCTCGTCAATATACCGTAGCATGGAGATCATCTGCTGAACGGTTCGTTGACTTGCCTGAAAGATGCGTTCGTCCGGCAGTTCGTAGATGCCTACATGAATATCTTCGCCACCCCACACGCGGTGGTAAAACTCATCGGCATCGTTGCTGTCGTAATAAGCTTTGGTCGTATGGATCAGTTCGTTTGTGCTCATGATCTATTCGTTTTCTCTGTATGATTTTTCGGCAATGTGTATGAAGAAGTCCGGTGTTTCGGAACGGTATGTTTCCTGAAAGTCTCCGTACGTGGAGATGTTTTGAAAACCCACCTGCTTTAACAGGTTTTGCACATATTTTTCCCGAAGTGGAAACATGTTGAGATGAAACTCCGACTTGTCGGGGAACTCGTACCTGAAACGGGCCAGGCCTTCATCCACATGCTCAGGTTCAGCCTTGACCTTATCTCCGGCATAATAGAATGTATGCTTGTTGGTGAATTCCGTATTATCCAGTATGGCATCATAATTACGGTGATCGATGATGAGTATCCCATCGTGTTTCAGTGCGGAATAAAACTCAGCCAGTGCCTTGCGGCGGTCGTTTTCCGAGAACAGGTGTGTAAAAGAATTGCCAAGGCAGATGATGGCATCGAATTTACCATGCACATCCTTGTTAAGCCAACGCCAGTCTGCATAAATGGTATGCATAAGGTGACCGTGTTTTCTGGCATTTTCAAAGGCTTTTGAGAGCATGACCGGACTTCCGTCTGCACTCCACACTTCAAAGCCTTCATCCAGTAGTTTCACGGAATGATAACCGGTGCCGGTAGCCACATCCAGGATCTTATGCTTACCCCGCTTCTTTAACTCATCAATAAAGAATTTACCCTCGCCTTCGCCGCGGGCTTTCCAGTCGATAAGTTCGTCCCACTTTTCTACGAACTTGTGAACGTATTCGTCTTTGTAGTGATCTGTTTCCCTGACTTCAGTTGGATTATTTCCAAAATCCTGGTTCTTTTTCTCTTTCATCAAATCCTTCGTCATCATGGTTGTTGTTTTTTTGGTGATTCGTGTTTATTTAATTCTTTGTAAAGGCAGTAGCAAACGACCAGCAACACCACGGCAAAAGGAAGTCCGGTCGTAATTGAAGCGGTTTGTAATGCCTGTAATCCGCCTCCGATCAGAAGAATGGCTGCAACGACGCCCTCGGTGAGAGCCCAGAAGATCCTTTGTCCGACAGGTGCATCCAGCCGGCCACCCGAGGTGATGCTGTCGATGACCAGTGAGCCCGAGTCCGAGGATGTGACAAAAAAGCTGCAAATGAGCACAAGTCCGATGGTGGAGGAAATAAAGGCGTAGGGGTAATGGGCGAGCAGTTTGAACAGGGCTGTAGCCACATTATCGTTTACAGCGCCCACAATGTCTGCCATACCGGTGATCTGCAAATGAAGGGCGGCCCCGCCGAATGTTGACAGCCATATGAATGTAAGCAGGGTGGGCACCAGCAATACCCCAAGAACAAATTGCCGGATGGTACGTCCTTTGGATATACGGGCGATGAACATTCCTACGAATGGTGACCATGCGATCCACCACCCCCAGTAGAATATGGTCCAGTCATTCTGCCAGCTGGTTTGTTTGTAGGCTTCTGCCCAAAAGCTCAGGCGGGGTAGCTGTTGAATGTAACTCCCCGTGTTCTGAACAAAGGAGTCGATGATAAATAATGTGGGACCGAACAACAGCATGGCTGCGAGAAATGCGGCGGCCAGGTACATGTTCAGTTCGCTCAGTCGCCGCACCCCGTTTTTTAGTCCTAGTACAACGGAAGCGGTAGCTACCAGGGTTGTCCCGGCGATGATGAAAATCTGCACGTTGGTACTGATTTCTGTTTCGAGAAGGAAATGCAAACCGGCATTGATCTGTCTGGCACCTAAACCGAGTGAGGTTGCTAATCCGAACAGCGTAGCGATGACGGCAAGGGTATCAATGATGTGTCCGATCGGGCCGTTTACGTGTTTTCCGAGGATCGGATGAAACAGTGAACTGATCGTGAGAGGGAGCTTCCTATTAAAGGTGAAGTACGCCAATGCCAGTCCAACCAGTGCGTAAATTCCCCATGCGTGGAGTCCCCAGTGCAGAAAAGTCACATTCATCGCTGTTTGTGCGGCAGCTGGTGTCATTCCGGTTCCGGTAGGGGGATTGGCATAGTGGGAGATCGGCTCTGCGACGCTCCAGAATAAAAGTCCGATACCCATTCCGGCGCTGAACAGCATGGCAAACCAGGCAGATGTAGAGAATTCCGGTTTAGCGCGTGGTCCTCCGAGCCGGATATTGGCATACTTCCCAAATGCCAGGTAGAGGCAGAATATCAGAAGGATATTTACAACCAGGATCATTAGCCAGCCTGTATTCACCGAGATCATGGTTTGTATGTCGGAGAAAAAGGCGCCGGTACGTTTGTGATTCAGCAGTGTAACCACGATAAACAGAATGATCACCGCCAGGGATGGCCAGAACACATGGTGGTGTATGGCGTGGTAAGAGGACCGTTTGCTTTTATGTTCAGGCAAAACGGTCGGGGTTTGCAGTTAGTGACCTGAAAGGTTGTGTAGAAACAAAATAACGTTTATAAAGGATATTGCTATTAAAAAAATTGATGATTACGTTATTTTAGGAATAAATTAAAACTTAAAAGGGTAAAATAGACATATTAAATCTAAAAATATGTTCGATACAACAAATATACAAAAAAGAAAGATAAAGCCTATTGTGACAGGTTCAAGGGGAAAGGTGGGGTGATGTGTTTAGGTAGCGTCCCGTGTGATGTTGTCTTCGATGGTGAGCATCGGGGAGGCGTCCAGGTTCTCAACGCCAAGGGCGGTGATGATCAGTTGAAGGGCAGCTTTAATGGAGTGAACCTGCTCTTCAGGCAATGCGGTAATCCTGGCCAGCAGTTTTTGATGCAGCAGATCAGGGGTCTTTTCAAGCATTTCGTACCCGGCGGATGTGAGTGCGATATTGGTAACGCGCTTGTCGTCCTTTTTTGGTAACCGGGCGATCAGGCCTTTCTTTTCCAGTCTGTTTACAATACCGGTAACGGTGCTGGAATTGAGGTGAAGAATTCGTGTAAGGTCTTTATGGGTCGATTGGAATTCTTCACATTGACTCAGATGTGATAGGCAAAGAAGTTGGGGAATGCTGATTCCGAAATCCTTTTGAATCCTTTTAGACTCCAGGTTCACCGAGCGAACGATCTTACGGATATCGGTCAGAATATCTGAATAGTCGTTCATTGCCCGTTGGGTAGTTTTTTGGTGAAAAACGCCAGGATTGCGGCTGTAATGGTACCCATAAAAAATGCGCCGAATATGCTTCCTTTGATATATCTGGTCAGATTGAATTCTGCAGCGGCATCTTCCGGAAGCAGCAGTCCGTGGTCCACAGTATATTGAATCATGTTTGCAAAATAATCCGGTGTGATCACGAGGGATTTGATCACTTGACTAACCGGGCTGAGGGCGGTAATGATCAGGGTGATGATCATGCCACTCAAAAAACCCTGCTTGTAGGTCATGAATCCACCGAACGACTTCTTTCTTTTTTCAAGAAGAGCGAGCACATAAATAAGGAGTGCCGGTATGGCAAACAAAGAAGTGGTGAGCATATGTACATCGATATGTTCATCATGCATACCGGCAAGTTTTTCCGCTGTGACCCAGGTGAGGGAAGTCACAACAAAAATCAAAGCCCATTTTATCTCAGTGCTTATTTTTCCCATTCTTACTGCTTCTTGATTTGACTTTCATAGATCCGGATCCACTCTTCTGTAGTTACCTTTCCGGCAAGTGTACCGATCAGTTCAAACGGTATCTGTTCCGGCTTTTTGAAACGTATGCAACATTTTCCCATATCCAGCCGGGCACCGGTGTGCTTTGGATATTCGGTCTTAAACCAATCGAGCAGGGGCCCCTCATACAATCCCATGTGATATACCGAGATATAGTTCTTCTGTGAAGCGATATTCATGAAAGGCAGGGGTTGTTTTGGGTCACAGTGGTATCCATCGGGGTAAACGGAGTGAGGCACAACATACCCGATCATGCCATAGTTCATGGTTTCGGTGAAACCCGGCGGCAAGTGATCACTGATCACCTGCCGCAGTTTTTGCATTGTCGCCTGTCTTTCCTCCGGTATCTTCCGGATGTAATCTTCCGGGGAATTTGCTTTGACCTGCATGGGTTATGTTATATTGTTAACCTATATATTAATCTAAAAATGGATATTCTTTGTGAAAAAACCATATAAGAGAATATCATATTTGATAAATATCAGCAAATTAGTTCGGACCGTACGTAGTTCAATGCACCTTCAATTTCCTTAAATACTCTTTCTTGTTTGACATAAGTGAATAGGTTGTTGACTTCAAAATCTTTCATGAGTTCCTCACTTACGCCGGAAATTAACACACATGTTTCTTGCTTTTCAAAAGAACGAATAACTTCTTTAAGTCTGTGGTAGCCCGTTGCATCAATAAACGGCACATAACGCATCCTCAGAATAATGATGCCGGGCTTGACACGTAAGTCGGTCAATGTATCGGCAAATTGCTGAGCAGCGCCAAAGAATAGTGGTCCGTTAATCTCATATAACGTGACCTTATCAGCAGGGTAATTCAGTTCTTGCTGGAAAAGTTCATCCTCTCTTTTATGATTGACAATTGCGCCCTGAACCAAAAAGGTATCACTCATTCTTTTCATGAAAAGAAAACAGGATAACAGCAACCCGATTTCAATAGCCAGTACAAGGTCAAAAATAATTGTAAGTAGAAATGTAGTCAGAAGGATCAGTATCTCAAGGTTGCGGCTCCTTAGTATTGATACGAACTGACGCCATTCACTCATGTTATAAGCAACCACTGAAAGTATTCCCGCAAGACAACTTAGTGGTATGAGTTTGGCGTATGGAGCCAATGCTATCATGATGATCAGAAGGGTAAGCGCGTGTACAATCCCGGCAACGGGGGTTCTTCCTCCATTCCTTATGTTGGTGGCTGTACGTGCAATGGCTCCTGTCGCAGGGATACCTCCAAACATCGCCGATATGATATTGGCACCACCTTGTGCCACCAGCTCTATGTTGGGTCGGTGCCTTCCCCCGATCATCCCGTCTGCTACCACGGCCGATAAAAGTGATTCGATCGCTCCTAATAATGCAATGGTAATAGCGGGCCTGATTAACGAACCCATGGTGTTGAAGTCTACTTCGGGAATCACCGGCAAACTCAGACTGCCCGGGATTTCACCGAAACGACTTTCAATGGTGTCAACAGGCAGGTGGAAAACGTAAACGGCAATTGTGGAGAGGAGAATAGCGATGATAGACCCCGGAACCATTCGAGACAATCTGTGAAAGCTCGCGGTAATAATAATAGTGCCGGCAGCAATCCCCAAAGCATAGATGTTGAGGCTGTTTATATGCGAGGTGTATGATCTCCATTTTTCCACAAATCCAGCGGGAATATGGTCAATCCCTAACCCCAACAGTTCATTGATTTGCGAAGAAAATATCACAACCGCTATGCCACTGGTAAAACCAATGATCAGTGGATGTGGGATAAAACGAAGGTACTTACCTGCACGAACCAACCCCAGAGCGATTAAGAGAAAACCGGCCAGGAACGTTGCTATTATAAGGCCACCTACACCGTGTTGCTGTACAATGCCGAATACGATCACTATAAAAGCTCCGGTAGGACCACCGATCTGGACCTTGCTGCCTCCAAAGATGGAAATAGTCAGGCCGGCAACTATCGCTGTTATCAATCCTTTTTCAGGTGATACTCCCGAAGCTATGGCAAAAGCAATAGCCAGAGGCAACGCTACGATGCCTACAACGATACCGGACATGACGTCGATACCCAGTTGCTTTCTGGAAATGCCTTGTTTTAGTAAAGTGAAAAACTTTGGCGTGAACTGCCCGTTCACGCAAGAACTGTCTGCAAACTTGCTTCCAGCACAATCTCTGCCGTGCTTCCGGCATACAAACGTGAGATGGGGCAGTTGGCTTTTGCTTTGGCGGTCAGTTCATCAAACTTTTCCTTTGAAAGTCCTTCGCATTTTACTTTGCTGTTCAGAACAATGCGGTTGATGACCGGACCGGTATCATCTCTTTCCAGCGTCACACTGGCAACGGTCTCAATGCTTTCAGGGTTCAGTCCTTCGCCAGAGAGCAAAGCGGAAAGAAACATGGAGAAACATCCTGCATGGGCAGCACCCACCAGTTCTTCCGGATTGGTTTCGGAGCCTTCCTCAAAACGGGAAGCAAAAGTAAACGGACCGTTATATCCGGTAAAGGCCATGGTGCCTTTTCCTTCTTTGAGTGTGCCGTTCCATACGGCATTGGCTTTTCTGATAGACATGGTTATGTTTTTTTGTGAACCCCGAAGTTACGAATTAGTAGATAGTAGTTAGTAGATAGTAGATAGTAGTTAGTGAGGGACGCTGCAGGCCCCACCCCGATCACAAGTTATGGCAGATGGATTATACCGTTGGGAAAAGTTATCGCATTTTCGTGCGGGGGTAAATAAAAAACAGGAGTTTGTCTAATTTGGCGGCTGCGCGTAAGGCCTTATCAAATTTCAATGTCCATGAAGAAAGAAGAAATCCTTAACCATTTATCTACTGCTGATCCGGTGATGAAGCAATTGATCCGTGACCATGGACCATATACCCTTAAGCCTAAAGAACCCTACCACTCCTTGCTTGGGGCCATCGTTTCCCAGCAATTGTCTACCAAAGCTGCTGATACCATCTGGAAACGGATGATGGATGTCATTAATCACGATATGAATCCGCAAAACATATTAAGATACTCCCCGGATCAATTACGGGCCGCCGGATTATCCAATGCCAAAGCCAGCTGGGTGCTGGACTTGTCAAAACGTGTGCATGAAGGGATGGTGGATTTCCATGCCATGAAAAACATGGATGACGAGACGGTTAAAAAGAACCTGATTGAATTGAAAGGGATCGGAAGCTGGACCGCAGATATGTTCCTGATGTTCTCCCTTAACCGGATGGATATCCTTCCGGTAGGTGATGTGGGCATTCAACGGGCGATACGGGAACAATACGGCTTTAAATCCGGCCCCTCCGAACGCACGATGAACCGCATATCTAGCCCATGGAAACCTTACCGGACCATCGGTTGCTGGTATTTGTGGCGGTCGTTGGAAAGTTAGTTTCTGGTTTAAAGTTTAAGGTTTAAGGTTTAAAGTTGCCGTACCGTATGCTTGTCGTTACCCGAAGTGTAGCAATTTCCCAACCAGCCTGCCTGCGCAATGGCTAATGCTTCGGCTGGCAGGCCAGCCTGCTATCACAATGGCTGGCGCTTCGGCTGGCAGGTCATCACATCACCAAATCACCACCTCACACCTAGCAACATCCACAAAAAAAGCCCGCTGGTACCAGCGGGCTTCAGTTAAAAGTTTAAGGTAGAATGATTAAACGACTTTCACGTTTACTGCATTCATGCCTTTTTTTCCTTCTTTGAGTTCAAACTCCACTACGTCACCTTGTCTGATCTCATCAATCAATCCCGATACGTGTACGAAGTATTCGTTCTTTGACTCGTCTTCATTGATGAAACCAAAACCTTTTGTTTCATTGAAGAACTTTACTGTTCCTTTTTTCATTATTGTATTGTACTGTTAAAAAATGTGTTAAGAGCCAAAGATAGTGTTATTTCCGACATTGCCAAATTTCCTTTTCAACCATTCAAACCATATTTCGAATGGAAATGACCGATCAACTCATCGTACAACACTAACATGGCCTATTCTTTTCCATGGTTCGCCATTGCAATCCACCGCTTTGATCAGCCAGATATATACGTCTTCCTGGACGGGATCCGGGCCGTTATTCGCTGTTCCATCCCAGCCTCCGGTCAGTGAGGTGGTCTGGTAAATCAGGTTGCCCCATCTATCGAAGATATACATCTCCAGTTCGCAATAACCGTAATGGACCGGTCTGAAGATGTCGTTGACGCCGTCTTCGTTCGGAGAGAAGACGTTGGGTACATAAATGGAAGAGATGTCCTTCACACAAACATCCCTGTACATGGTGTCAATGCAGCCATACTGGTTCTCGATGATCAGTCTTACTGTATAGCAGCCAGTATCCTGGTATGTATGGTTCGGGTTCTGGATGAATTCAGCCGATGTGCTGTCGCCGAAATCCCATTCCCAGCTCACGGCATCCGTGCTCTTATCAAAGAAATCGATAATGGGGTCCAGCACGGAGACCTCTGTAGGGTTGCTGATAAAGTCTGCAGTTGGCCATGGATACCCTTCGATATAACAATCTTTGGTAAGTGAACTCACACACCCTTGCGGTGATGTGACGGTCAGGGTGATGTCATAACATCCTGGTATGGTAAATACATGGCTCGGGTTGCAGTCGGTTGAGGTGCTGCCGTCTCCGAAATCCCAATAGCATGTACCGGTGAACTGGGAACAATTCGTGAATTGCTGAGTGAGCGGTACGCATCCGGTAAGAGAGTCGCTGAAGCAGACCACCGGTGCAGGGTAAACACTCACCTGGGTGCTGTCACAATGCTGGCAACCACCTGCATCTGCAACACATTGTATGACCGTATAGGTGCCCGTGTCCTGATAGGTATGTGGTTGATCTCCGCATGTTGTTGAGGTTGTGCCATCACCGAAATCCCACAAACAGGTAGCGACATTTCCGGTGGACAGGTCAGTGAAATCCGTTGGAGTTCCCAGGCAAACATTCGTGCCGGTGATACCTGCAACCGGACCCGGAATATTGATGAGACTCAGGCAGGTGTCAATGGTACATCCATTGTCGTCTGTGGCCGTGACACAATAGGTTCCTGCAGGAAGCCCGGATATAGCAGAGGTAGTGGCATTGTTATCCCAGAGGTATCCAATATTTGGTGTGCCACCGGAGGCAGAAATGGTAGCCGTTCCATTTGAGTTTTCACAGCTTTCATCGGTGGTGGAGCCGGTGATCACCAGTGGTGCAGGCTCGTTAATGATAGCCGATATTGTTTTCGTACAACCACTGGCATCCGTCACAGTAACTGTATAGGTCCCTGCGGCAAGACCTGTTGGGTCTTCCGCATTTGAGCCATTGCTCCAATTGAAAGTGTATCCCGGGTTGCCTCCGCTGGCGGTCAGGTCGATGCTTCCGCTTTGATCTCCAAAACACGGATTATCAACCGTGGTCACGGACAATACGACGGCTGAAGGTTCGATCACTGTGTCGGTGATGCTGATCGTGCAGCCGTTCGCATCGGTGACCGTTACGGTATAGATACCCGCCGATATACCCGTCAGGTCTTCGGTGGTTGCGGTGTTGCTCCAGTTGAAAGTGTATGCCGTTGTACCCCCGGAAACGGTCAGGTTAATGGCTCCGTCGGCCCCTCCGCAGCTAACATTCGTTACCACTGTGCTGACTACAAGTTGGGTTGGTTCGGTGATCACTACCTGATCGGTGATGGTGCATCCGTTGGCGTCTGTTACCGTAACTGAGTAAGTGCCTGCCGGCAGGTTGGATAAATCCTCGGTGTCATTATTGTCACCGGTTCCGTCGTTGTCCCAGTCATAGGTATACGTTGATGTTCCTCCTGAGACGGTAAGGTCGATTGACCCCAAAGCATCTCCGAAGCATGGGTTGTTAACCGACGTATGGCTGATGACCAATGCGGGTGGTTCGTTAACGGATGTACTTCCGATAGCCTCACAACCCGAGGCATCTGTGACGGTCACATCGTATGTTCCGGCACACAATCCGGTAATCGTGTGGCTGGTTCCGTTCCCTGTTGCACCATTGGACCAGGTATAGGTATATGGTGGTGTACCGGGTACGGTCACGTTGGCGGTAGCAGTTCCCGTGCAATCACCAAAGCAGGCGACATCTGTTGAGTCGAGTTCAATCTGGTGTCCGTTGGTATTGGTTACGGTAACGGATGCTGTGGACACGCAGCCTGCATCGCTGGTTACTGTGACAGAATAGGGCCCGGCGCAAACGTTGTTGCAGGTGGCAGTTGAGCAACCACTGCTCCATTGATAGGTGTATGATGTGGCGCCGGATGCATTAACAGTAATGCTACCATCGCAGGCGCCGCAGGATGTTCCTGTCATGGAGGTGGTGAGCGTGGGCAACGGGTTGACAGTGACCGTGGCAGTGGCCTGGTCCGTAAACCCTGAGCCGTTGGTAATGGTTACAGTATAGTCGGTGGTTACGGTTGGGCAGACCTGGTGCGGTCCGGCCCCGGTAAGTGACGGGTCATGGCTCCAGCTGAAGGTAAAGGGGCCTGCGCCGGATACGATGGTGGCTTCCAGGTCCGTGCATTCACCTTCACAGATGACGTCGCCGGTAAGATCCACATCAACGCCGCATTCTGAAATCGTTACGGTGTGTGTGATGGTGTGGGTGCAACCATCCGGGCTTGTTACCGTGAGTTTTACGGTATAGGTGCCGGCGGTATTGTAGATGTGGGTTGGGTTCTGGTTGGTATCATCTATGGTACCGTTGTTATCAAAGTCCCATGACCAGGTATCCAATGTTGTTCCAGAGGCGGTTGAGTTGTCCGTAAAGTTGATCACGTCACCAATACAACCGCTGGTAGCAGTGAAATCTGCCGTCACGGATTTCGGACCGATGACCACGGAGGTGTCAAGTACGGCGGAACAGGAAACACCCGTGTATGGTGTCACGGTTACATAGTAATCATCGGTGACCGGAGGGTTGATGCATTCGGTGGTTTCACCGGTAGACCATTGGTAAGATGCTGCACCGGCAGGGGCGCACAGTGTTGTTTCACCGCAGGGGACTTCCGAGCCTACGAGGATGTCAAAGGAGTTACAACTGAGGTCTACATATCCATAGCCGTAGTGTCCTCCCTGTGAGCAGTCTCCGACAATGAATTCAAAAGTGACTCCTGACCGATAAAGGCATCCAACGGAACAAATACCGTTGTCCAGTTCTTGTACACAAACTGACTGAATGCACCTCCGGCGACCCATCCGTCTTTGCCGTCTCCTGAGTAGGCCTCATAGTTTCCGCATGGGATCGTATTGCCATTGGAATCGTAAAAGTTGATCTTGATAAAAGGTTTTTCTCCTGCTGTATGGCTTGTACCGGGATCCTGCAGTACAGCCGCCCAGTGGTAGATAAAGTTTGCGTTTGCCTTACTAACCCTGAAAGTTTGAACGATGCTGGCTGCCTTGCCACCGGTTCCGGTCTTATCGCCGATCAGGGCTGTGCACCCGCCGCCGCCAGGAAATACTTTTGGAATCACATTGCTGACTTCATCTATGCCACCGTTCACAATATAGTGGTGGCTATTGGTTGCACATGGACAACTGGTGCAGGTACAAACACCATTGATCGTAGAAGATCCCGTACAGCCATTTCCACATTGGGTTTGCCCGTTACCCAGGTCGCATCCGCAGGTCGGGTCCGGTGGTGGCATATTGGTGCACTGGTTGGTGACTTCGCTGCACCAGACATTGGTGGAGGTGATGTTCACCATTTGGTATGGATTAGGATTCACTTCACCTATATAGGTTTCCCAGCCGGTGAAGTCACACGTTTCGAAATCGGGGTTGTTGCAATCATCTCCCGGGCCCTGAGGTGTCCGTCTGAACTTATCCTGGCTTAGCTTGATAGGGTCAATAGGAGTGACTGCATTGGTATTTGCAGATTGAGTATACCCGGAATTCTTAAAGTGTCCGATCATGGATTCAGCAAGACGGTCAACCGTTTCCTTTAATTCAGCCGGGGTGACGGATGGTTTGCCTGCCAGTTCATAGTACATGCCATCCGTGATCAGGTAATAGTGTTTGAAGTAGAACTCATGCATGGAAGCAAATTCCGGATGAGCGTCCCTTAGTCTCCTGAAGATGGCTTCCTTGAGTTCAATGTTCAGGAAATGATAGTCGAGAACGACTTGTGTTTGGATGGCCTCTTCTGCCATGATTTCATCCCAGGAGGGCAATGATTCATGGTGAGAATGGATTTGTGCCCTGATGTTTGTAGCGCACATCAACAGGAATACAATGATCAGGTTACGGACATGAACATTCATTTCGTTCAACGTTTAGGTTACGAAATATTTAGGTTTCCGATCTAACGAAATACCCGCTATATTCGACCATGGGTTTAAACACCCGGTCGGTTCGTGAAGCAATAAATACAGAATTACACTCTAAGTCTCTACCAATTATGCCTTGGGGGCATGGAACGAAATTACTAAAAAAATTTTAGTTTTCTAAATAAAGCCACACCTCGTAATTATTTACGAGGTGGGGAACCGAAAGGTTAGGTGTTTCGACCTCTTTCCGGGGTTGTGCTTGATTAACGAAGCTGAACATGCACATGGTCGTCATGCCGCACGGCCTGGCAACCGTGAAATCTGATCTTGGTGGAGTGAAGGTTCAGCCGGGTTTTCAGGTGTGGTTCAATGAAGATTTTACCTATGAAGGGTTCTCCGGCAAGCATGTTAACCAGCGTTCTGGTTCTGGCGGAGTCAAAAGGCATTTGCCCTTTTTTAGATTGCGGTACCAGTTTTTCAAGAAGCCCGTATTGCCGGTATCCTTGCGCAGCACAGACGGATGGTTGATCAAATTCATTTCTGGCAGGTCCTTCGTAAACGCCATATCCTATGGGAGAGGGACAAACACCGTTTAACTCAATTCCCTTCTGTGTATAAAAAAATGCCAGATCTACCTTCTTACCATCATTGTGGCTGAGGTGCGGAAACAACGGAAACTTGTTAATGAACGGGAAATTGGCATCCAGGTAACTGATCGACGTTCCGGGGTATTGCTTCTGAAGTTGATCGGCGACGCGTTCAAGAGATGCCCTCAGTTCCGGTTTGACGTAATGGCGGTTCAGCAGACAGGTAAACAGTGTCAACGGTTTAAGGTTGTTATTCCCGAATAGAGGCAATGGCACCCTGCCAAGGCGAACGGCCAGGGGAGGGACCAGCGTCACCACCGTGATCAGGTAGGTAAGAAAGAAAAGGACGGTTTTTCCGGTAAGGCGTTTCCAGTACCCGGCGTATTTTCGGTTAATTATTTTGAAAAGGGGAAGGCAGGCCAGGTAGATCAGTCCCCCTACCTGGGTTCCCGTCGTAAGCGAGATAAACAGGCAGAGATGGATAGCGAATCGGAAAAAGGGTTTCCCCATCAATCTCATATGCTAGCTCTTTTTCTCTTTCTTCATCACCCTTTCCTCATTCTGCTTTTTCTTAAAGCGTACGATTTTTTTGATGAGGTTCTTCGGCAATGGCTCTCCCGGTATGAAGTGGATGGTGGATCCGGAAATGCGCAGGCCTTTGAGGTCTTCCTTCAATTCCTTTTGCAGTGCGGTGTTCATGGCATACAGACTGCAAAACTTTTTATTTACACCAATGCCAACCAACATATAATGGTACTTGAAACATGGCACACGGTAACTGATCATCTCTTTTGCCTCAGGTGCCACGGACAGGATCAGTTCGCGGAGTTCGGTCAGCGTTTTTTTAAATGGAGCCGCCTGACTGTTTATATATTCATCTACCGTTTCGATGGATGATTGCTTCATGGGTTGATCTGAACTTGTCCGCATAAATACAAGATAAGCAAATCACATCAAGATATGCACAACCCGCATGGAGAAGGCATTGAAATACATTCATCATTCATCTCCTTTTGAACCTTTATATTTGTTTCTCATGTCATCACCGGGCAGTACATACCGACTTCTTTTCCCATCATTTCTGATAGGCTGGACGCTACTTAATCTATTCCAGGCCGCATGGGTGGAGCTGGCACATGATGAGGCTTATTACTGGACATGGTCTTTGTTTCCCGCCTGGGGATACATTGAGCATCCTCCGATGGTGGCGCTATGGATCAAAGCAGGAACCAGCATTTTTCACGGAGAACTGGGTGTTCGCTTCCTTACGGTAATCGCCTCAACCCTGGTCATATGGCTATGGGCGCGAATGCTTTCTTTTAAAGATCCTCTTTTATTGATCGCTCTCATATCTTCCAATATCCTGTTGAATGCCGGAGGCTTTGTTACCGCTCCCGATAGTCCGCTGGGTCTGGCGGTCACTTGCTATTACATGGCATTGAGAAAATATATGGAGGCACCAACACCGAAGGCAGTTCTCTTTATGGTGCTCAGTATTACCTTCGTGATGTACAGTAAGTATCATGGTGCCATTGTGATCCTCCTTACGGTGATGGCGAATCCGTCCTGGCTGATGAGGCGTTCGTTCTGGCTGATGACACTGGCCTCCGTTGTGTTATATCTGCCGCACCTCTGGTGGTTGAACAGCAGGGGAGCTGATGGTATCGGTTTTGCCCTGAACGGAAGGTTTGAAGGCACTCCGAATATCATGAATGTATTGGATTACCTGAGCGGTCAGGCCATTGTGATGGGACCGTTGAGCGGATTGCTTATCTGGTATGCTGCCTTGCGTCATCGTCGTGACAATCCCTATGAGCGTACCCTTAAATTTATCCTAGCAGGCATCTTCCTTTTTTTCCTTGGATGGTCGATCCAGGGAAAGATGGAAGCCAACTGGACCGCGTCGGCCTTGTTTCCTTTGATATACCTGGCCCATGGATTTTTATCTGAACGACAGGATTTGAGAAAAGTATTTTTATGGATAGCAGGTCCGGTTACTGCTTGTTTGCTCACCGTTAGGTTGATGATGTTTTTTCCCGATGCTTCTTTTGGTCCGATGAATGAAAAGTTGTCTGAATTTCATGGGTGGAAGACCTTCGCCGGGAAGATCATGGACAGGGCCGGTGGTCGTCCGGTTGTGGCCGGCGGATATCAGCTGGCGTCCAAGTTGTGGTATTACGGAGGGGAGCAGGTTATGCCGCTGAACATCAGCCGCCGCCCCAACCAGTTTGACCTGACAAACGGATATGATGAACTGGAAGGTCGTTCGGTGTTGTTGGTGGATCAGTACTTACTTGGCGGTGATACCATGGTCAGCCCGACCGGCATACCCTTACGTGTTCAGGACCTTCATGCTTTTCATGACTGGAGAGCTGTGAAGATCAGTGCGGTGAAGATCGCTTCAACTTTCCACAAAGATCGTTATGCCGGAGCCACGCTTAGTATTGTTATTCCGCCGGGAAAAGTCATCATGCCACCTGGTCCGGAAGATCACCCGATATTTATTTCAGCTGATTTTCGGGATATAGAGCACAATGAACTCATCACCTGGGATGCATCGGTGTTTGATGTGGATCGTCCCTGGCAGGATACCGTTGTGCATAGGGTGCGTATTCCCACGCCGGAGAAGCGAGGGGTTTATATGCTGAGCTTTCACCTGAGTGAGTTGCAGGAAACCCGGTGGGCGTCCAGCCCTTCCTATGAAGTTCTTGTCAAGTAAGTTCAACCTGCTGCAACATCGCATAATTATTACCGTCTGTTGTTCGGAATCTCCAAAAGGATTAATATCTTGGGGCTCCCTTAACGTTTCAAAACTAATTCTATGCAACACCCATTTACTAGTCCCGCAAGGGTTCTGGCCTATTCGTTGGCCCTGATCATGACCGCATGCGGTGAAGGAAAAAAAACCACCGGCGAAGAAACTGCAGGTGAAAGCAAGCCGGCCGGTCCCGTCGGTTTTGATATTGCTTACATGGATACGACAGTATCGCCATGTGCCAACTTTGAGCAGTTTGCCGTTGGGAACTGGATCAAGAACAATCCGGTGCCTTCAACGGAAAGTCGCTGGGGTAGCTTTAATATTCTGGGAGAAGAAAATAATGAACGGCTCAAAGGTCTGCTCGAAGAACTGTTGCAAAAGGAAAACCTGTCGGTGGGAAGTTATGAGCAGGTTGCAGCCGACTACTATTACTCCGCACTGGATACCGATAATATTGAAAAGAAGGGCGCTTCAGACCTCAAAGCCCAATTGGAAGAGATCAATGCCATTACCTCACTGAAGGAACTGACCACGCTTTCTGCCAACCTTCAAACCAAAGGAGTGCGTAATCTTTTCGGCTTTTTTGTAGCTCAGGACGATCGCAATAGTTCACAATACATTTCTCAGCTTTATCAAGGTGGTTTGGGGCTTCCGGATCGCGACTACTATTTCAATACCGATGATCGTTCCAAAATGATCCGGGATGAATACCTGAAGCATCTGGCTACCATGTTCAAATTGATCGGTGCCGATGAAGCCACTGCAGCCGCCAAAGCCAAGACCGTAATGGACATTGAAACCAAACTGGCGAAAGCTTCGCGCACCCGGATTGAATTAAGGGACCCGGAAAAGAATTATAACAAGATGCCACTGGCCAAGTTGAAAAGCCTTGCCCCTTCATTGGACTGGGATGCTTTTCTGGCCGGAGCGGGTGTGAATAGTGAAGTGGCAGGAGAGTTTGTGGTAGGACAACCGGAATTTTTCAAAGCGCTTCAGGTGACCCTGACCAATGTGAAACTGGATGATTGGAAAACATACATGATCTGGCATCTGCTGGAACATTCCTCCGTTTACCTGAGCAGCGATTTCGTGAATGCGGATTTTGCATTTTACAATACCGTATTAAGGGGAACAAAAGAGCAAAAGACACGCTGGAAAAAGGCGCTCCAAATGACCAATGGTGCATTGGGTGAAGCATTGGGAAGGGCATTTGTGGGGAAATATTTTCCTCCCTCTTCCAAGAAGTACATGGAGCAAATGGTTGAAAATCTTCGCTCCGCTTTCCGTGAAAGAATCAACGGATTAACATGGATGAGTGATTCAACAAAAGCCAGTGCCCTGAAAAAACTGGAAGCGTTTACCTACAAGATCGGATACCCGAATAAGTGGAAGGATTTCAGTTCACTTCATATCGACCGGGAATCCCTGGTGTTGAACAGTCAGCGTGCGTCACAGTATGAGTTCAAGGAAATGGTGGACAAGCTGGGCAAGCCTATTGATAAAGACGAGTGGTTCATGTCGCCGCAAACGGTGAACGCATATTACAGTCCGAACCAGAATGAGATCGTTTTTCCAGCTGGCATTCTCATGCCACCGTTCTATAACCCGAACGCGGATGACGCTGTGAACTACGGCGGGATCGGTGCGGTGATCGGCCATGAGTTTACCCACGGGTTTGATGATCAGGGCAGTAAATATGATGGCAGTGGTAATCTGAATAACTGGTGGAGTGATGAAGACCGCAAGCGCTTTGACGACCGTTCCGGAATGGTGGTCTCACAGTTTAATCAATTCGAGGCGCTGCCGGGAGAGTTTGTAAACGGAAGCCTGACGCTCGGAGAGAATATTGCAGACCTGGGTGGATTGATACTTGCGTATTACGCACTTGAAAAGTCATACGAGGGAAAAGAAAAGCCTGCGGATATTGATGGATACAACTATCATCAGCGGTTCTTCTTCGGATGGGCCAATGTGTGGAAGCAGAACATCAATGATGCTGAGTTGAGTCAGCGTCTGGTCACCGATCCTCATGCACCCGGACGTCAGCGCATCCTCGGACCGCTTGCGAATATTTCCGAATTCAAGGAAGCATTCGGATGTTCAGAAGGCGATGCCATGGTGCAGTC
The DNA here is from genome assembly GCA_020435415.1 of Flavobacteriales bacterium. Classification (NCBI taxonomy): domain Bacteria; kingdom Pseudomonadati; phylum Bacteroidota; class Flavobacteriia; order Flavobacteriales; species Flavobacteriales bacterium. Next base: position 58,918 of record JAGQZQ010000002.1, on the reverse strand, counting down.
CGGGGATAAGCGGGCTGTGATCTGGTAATAAAAGAAATCAATCGGATTGTAGAGAACCGTTCCTGAAAAGGGACGGTTCTTTTTTTATCAGGAATCCGGAGCGTACGTTGACCGTGCTTCTATCTCTTTTTGTTTCAACCATACCAGCCTGTCGTAATAAAGGGTATGGTATTTATCAGCCAGGTCTCCCGAATTCATTAGTTTATGTACTTCATATCCCAGAAAGTAAAAATCGATCATGGGCAGCCAGTGCAGTCCCCGGTAAACCAGAAATGGCTCGGTGATCCTGACCAATTCGGCAGCGGCCTGTAGATCGTTATTGCTCAGATTGAGGTGGATCATAAGGTTGCGAACGGTCACAATCCGGAAAGTGTCCTTCTTTGCATCCCAGTGATCCATGGCCATTTGTGCATAAAAGCAGGCAGAGTCATAACGCCCCTCCAGGCCATAAACTTTGGCGAGATCAAAATGACACACAGCCAATCCGTCGGTAAAACCTACAAGTCCATATAAATTTTCCGCGATGTGGATCTCATGTTTACCTTCGTTATAGCGCTCCAGTTGCCCCAGTAAAAGGCCCCTGTATTTTCGGAGATTGGCTTCGCTCAAAGTGTCTTTGACCGCATGCCAGATATACAAGGCTTTATCAATGTAGTTAAGTGCGGCGCGGTACTTACGATGTTGCTCTTCCAGTAGAAAACCCTTGTTCTGGATATAAAAAGTGATATGTCTGAGCTCGTTCTTTTCATCAAGGGTCAGTGGATAGAAGGCCAGCTTCTCCAGCAATTCATTCGCACGAACTTCGGATGTATCGGCATTTGATTGTCCATGTGCTCCGAATGAATTCAGAATTCCGGCAATAAAAATAATATAGACAAGCCTTCTCATTCTTCCATGACACTATTATCAGGCATCCTTTCCAACTTCCGGTCGGACGTATGCACTAAAGAAAGCGCAAAATTGGGAATATAGCAAGAAGTGTGGCTGTTGTATTGACCTTTTGAACATGGTGGAGCGGATAGTGAAGGGTGGAATTTATTCGTATGCGCTACCACCATTTTGAACCGGACTCCATCAAATGATCCAATAAAATCATCTCACCGATTTTGGGTGTGATAACGGGCATGTTCAGTTCCGATGCACTCTTTATCAGGCGTGTCGGAGGCTCATTCCATGCGTGCAAAGAGAGGGTAAAAGCGCCCCAGTGGATGGGCATCATAACCTTCGTGTTCAGGTCCACGGCCGCCTGTGCGGATTCTTCCGGCATCATATGGATGTCATGCCACCGCATATTGTACTGGCCGCATTCAACCAATGCCAGGTCAAACGGTCCGAACTTCTCACCGGTTTCTTTGAAGTGCGGACCATACCCGCTGTCTCCACTGAAGTAAATATTTCTGTTGCTTCCCTTGATCACCCAGCCCCCCCAAAGGGTGGTATAGCGGTCTGTCATCCCTCTTCCGGAGAAGTGCCGACTGGGTGTGAAGGTAAATGTGATGTGCTCATGGGATACGGTCTCCCACCAATTCAATTCATGCACCCGATCAGGTTCAATGCCCCAGGAGCGCAGGTGTGCACCCACGCCGAGCGGTACATAAAAGGCTTTTGTTTTATCCTTCAGTTTCATCACAGAAGGGTAGTCGAGATGATCATAATGATCGTGGGAGAAGATCACCGCATCAATCACCGGCAACTTTTCAAGTTCAATTGGAAGTTCATCTGAATAACGCTTTGGTCCGAGCCATGGATGTGGCGCACATACTTCTCCCAGCATAGGGTCCAGCAGGATGTTTTTACCCTCCAGTTGCAAAAGGAATGCCGAGTGGCCGAACCATAGAAGCCGGTCGGCCCTGTCATGATCAACAAGGGTTAAAGAGTCTACGTGCTCGATGGGAAGCGCATGTGCGGGTTCTCTGTTGGGAATGCCCTTGATTGTTTCTTTCATCCATCCGAGTATGACCTTCGGGCCTGCGTTCAGCTCAGTGGAGATCAGATTTTCAAATTTGCCATTGTTGTAGTGCCCGGATGCGCGATAACGTTCCTGGTCCGCCGAACTGTGACTGCCCCCGAATTGCGGACTCACTTTGGTGAATATTGTTGCCATGATAATGATGCTTAATATCAGTACAAGTGTTCCCGTGAGTATGCGTTTGAGTATTCTCCTGATCATGCTTTCCTGTTGAATGTGCAAAGGAAAACATTTCTATTCTTTTACGATATTATCAAACGGATACACTTCTGAGAAATCAGGCCATATCATGGACCTTCTGCTTTTTTCGGAACATTCCGATCAACCCCAGTGCAGGACCTAAGGCCAGGATCCAGTAGGCATCTTCCATGTGCCATACGTTCTTTAAAAAGTTCATAACCTGGATGCTCACTATGGTAATGGCAAAACCGATACAGTTTACCATCGTGAGTATCGTTCCACGGATTTCCGGTTGGGCATGGCGGGCGACCAGTGTTGAGAACAAGGGGGAGTCTGCCACGACCGACATGCCCCAGATCAGCATGCACGAAAGGAATGCTATGGAATTGTTCACGTGAAAGAACCACAATGACAAAATGCAACACAATCCGGAGATGGATAACGCCAGTGCCGCAGTTCGTTTCTCACTCCATCGTTTGGAAAGATACCCGCCTGCAACACAGGCAGGACCACCAATGGCAATGATGGCAAAAGACCATGCGGAAATGTGCAGACTGGCTTGTGAATGTTCCGAAACATAGGCTGTGAGCATCACCGGCACAAATGCCCAGAAAGTATATAGCTCCCACATATGACCGAAGTAGCCAAATGTGGCAGCCCTTAGCCGGGTGTCCTGAAACGCTGTAAACAGGCCTGCTGGTTTTAGTTTTTGCCCTGCCTTTCGGTATGGTCCGTCGCTTACCCGGGTTTTCATGAGTAGTCCGCCGAAGATGGCCAGGCATGTGGTGAGCATGAGAACCATCCGCCAGGGTAGTCCGGATGTCAACGCCTTTAGCAAATGAGGGAAAGCTGTGCCAAGCACGAGTGCGCCAACCAGGAATCCCAACGATGTTCCCAGTCCTTTTTCATAATGATCTGCGGCGATCTTCATGCCAATGGGATAAATACCGGCCAGAAAAAAACCTGTGAGAAACCGCAAAATGAGAAGGGTGCTAATGGTATTTCCTTCCCAGATCACACCTGCATTGAACATGCTGCCCAGCAATGCACTGATCAAAAAAACCTTTGACGGTGAGTATCGGTCTGCAATGGTGAGAAGGGCGAAAACAAGCGTGCCGGTGATAAACCCGAATTGCACAGCTGAAGTTAAATGTCCCAGGCTGCCAGCTTGAAGACCGAAATCCTTTACCAGATCTCCCATGACGGCGTTGCCTGCAAACCATAACGACGTGCAGCAGAATTGCGAGAGCACGATCGTGAACAAAGGAGATCTGGTGGATGTCATCTGATAAGCTTGGAGGATCGCATGGCTTGTATCACATTCAGGTTCCTGTCTTCCGCGAATTTCTTGTAGTCCGGTGTTTCCATTCCATAAATGGCGATCTTGCCTCGTGCATCAAAATGCACTCCCCATCCATAGCGTCTGGGCAAAGGGGAGGATCTGAAACATGGCTGATCCTTGGAGAAGAACACTTCTCTGGCGGTGTCATATTCCGACAGGCTGAGTTCGTTGTGCAGGGCATAGACCAAAAACAGAATGTCATCCGATGTGTACTGGTATGGATGTTTGATAATGCATTCATGTTGTATGGCTGCTGCAGTTAATCTGTCTTTTTCTGCCGGTGGGATTTCGCCTGTTTTAGCCGGGCAATCTTCTGCTACTGTAATAAATGTGTTTGTGTAGTTTGTGGTGTGGAGGTTCATTTTTCGGAGGTTAGGTGTTACATATATTTATGTGTCAAAAGCGAGTGTGCTCATACTTTTTGTGAGTTTTGGTTTTTGATCGTGATCAATAAAGAAGATCAGGAAATTCATACTGAAGGCTTTCAAGATCGTGGAAGAGTAAACCGGAGAAATATCCATGGCCATTTGGATAAGCAAAGAAGCGATAAGCACCAACCCAACGGCTGTTGCAATTTGCAGTGGAGGATATTGTTTCATGGAGGTTAAGAATTCAAGCGGTTAATTACAATGATTCCCAGTCATCTTCGGATAGTTCGCCATTGATGGCCTGGTCCACTTTTTCAGATAAGAACACATGACCGAAAATCCCCATGCCGATCACCCGTTCCCCGTTGTCGGTTTTTACCTTGGTGAGGGAGAAGAAGATGTAGTTGTCGCAGTCCACCAGCTTATCGGTAATCTCATTCATGAATGCTTTTCCGAACATCAGCCCCAAAGATTTGCCCATTCGTCCCAGCGCACTTTCCGGTTTATTTTCCTTGTCCACGTCTTTGAATTTCTTTTCCACTTTGGATTTTACCGCATCACGGTGTTTTTCTGAAGAAGGGTTGGTGGCAGCTGCAAGGATGAGCAGCAGGGCTGCCATTCCGAGTATGAAGGATGATTTTTTCATGGCATTTGTAAGTTCGGGGATGAAATTAGACAATTAGATATACCGGCGCGAATCATACGTCGAATAATTGAATGATTTATCAAATGCAAAAATGGCTCAAACATGTTGAGTATCCTGCATGCATTGACAATACAACATTGACGGAACAGAAGAGGTAAGCACATTCATCGAATTTTGTATTCACTAATTATTAATACAAAACCCAATGCCAACAAATTTGCTAACCCAAATCAACCACCTGCCCACCATCTACTATCTACTATCTACTATCTACTATCTACTATCTACTATCTACTGTCTACCGTCTACTCCCAAATTTGCTCTCCTCCATGTTTTCCATACCTTTATACTCCCGTGCCGGAAAAAGCTATGCCGCCACAGGACCCCCTAAGGAAGCAGTCGAAAGACGACTGCCAACATCGATTAATTTACAATCATGAGCGTAGCTAAAGACAAAGACACCGTAAAAGTTCACTATAAAGGAACGCTTCAGAACGGCGAAGTTTTCGACTCCTCAGAAGGACGCGATCCTCTGGAGTTTACAGTAGGAGAAGGACAAGTGATCCCTGGTTTTGATCAGGCGGTTGTTGGAATGTCCATAAGCGAGAACAAAACCGTTAATATTCCTTCGGCCGAGGCTTATGGTCCTGTGCGTGAAGAGTTGATCGGAGAGGTTGCCAAGTCCAACCTGCCGCCTGAGCTAAAACCTGAGATCGGTATGCAGTTGCAGGCGCAGCAAGACAGTGGCCAGCCTATGGTGGTTACCGTAACCGAAGTGAAAGAGGAGAGCATTGTTGTGGATGCCAATCATCCACTGGCAGGAAAAGATCTGACATTTGAGATCACCCTGGTGGAGATTGCCTGAAGAGCGTTCCCGGTTTCAATAAATTTTCATGACCATTTAAGGGCATTCCGGAAAGGTGTGCCCTTAAATGGGATCTGAATGTACAGGTGGAGTGCGTTTGGCAAGATTTTCAAACCGATCGCCTGCCGGAAAGCCAAGCCTTGAAAGGGCTATGCCTGTCATGATGCCTTCGTCCATAGAGACCACATCAAGCCGGACACACGTGGACGAGCCGCATTGGATGGTTACACCATCCACCTCATTGGAAGTGAGAATAGTTCCCGGGGAAGCAGGATTCGCTCCATGTGAAGGTAGCGGCGAAACCTGCGTAATTCGGATCTCCATGCCTTTGAAGGAGGCGATTGCCCCGCGGTTCCAGGGATTGCAGGACCGTACCAGTGCGGCAATATCTTCCGCATCGCATGTCCAGTCGACCAACAGGTCGTTCAACCTGGGTTTGTTCGCATGCCGCCCTTCGTAGCGTTCCTGAGGGATGGGTAGAAATGCCGGGTCGGTAATCATGGGCCACGCCTCTTTCAGTACTTCAACAGCGCGAAATGCCAGTCTGATCATGTGAAGCCCATGTGTCTCTCCGGGAGAAATCGGTTGTGTTTTTTGGAGATAAACGGGGCCTGCATCGAGGTCTGCTGTCATGCGATGTACGGCAATGGCGCCTTCTTTTTCTCCGTTCCGTATCTGCCAGAAAACCGGTTCGGCACCGCGATACTTTGGTAGCTTTCCGAAATGAAAATTGATGCTCCCAAGGATGGGCGCATTCAGAACATTTTCAGGAATGCGGTAAGGGAATGTGAATACCAGCGTGATGTCAATATTTGCCTTACGCATTATATCGGGTAACCTGGTTGACATGTCGTCCTGGCTGACCCTGACATAAGGAAGGTTCCCTTCATTGATCATATCCTGAACACGGATCGTTCCACTGTGATTCACAGATGGAATGACCACCAGACCCAGCATGCCGGATCGATGGATCTCTTCCAGCGCCGGAATGCCCAGGTAAGAATTTAAAAATACGGCAACCTTCATTACTCCCTGATCAGCTTATGCATAACCTTGTACTGACCTGATTCAAACGAAACAAAATACACACCCGGGCGCAACGCCGCTGCATCCATCGCATGTGATTGTCTGCCTCCTGATGCTGTACCGGTACCTCCGGCAACTGCTTTGCCCAGGATATTATACATCGTGATCCGGTATGTTTGACCTGCGGGAAGGGTAAAGCCCATGTTTATCTGCTGGCTGAACGGATTGGGGAAAACTTCCACCTGGTAAGGATTGCCACCATCGGCAATGCCGGTGATGATTACGTTCACAATTTCCGAACTGTCGCGACATCCGTTTGTGTCCAGCACATGAACGGTATAGCTGCCTGTTACAAGCGCAACATATGTTTTATTGGTAGCGCCGGGTATGGTATCGCCATTTAAAAACCATTGATAGGTGGTTGCAACCGGATTGCAGGTCAGAAGACTATCCGTTACCATTACCGTAGGTTCAACAGGCGCATAGCGTGTGACCATCACCGTGTCTCTGCTGGAGTCACATGGCCCCTGAATAAACCATTCGAAATAGGCTACGCTGGGTAGCGGAACCAGCACGGTAATTGAACTTTTCGGATCAAGTGAGTCCTGAACCTTGGCAGAACCCAGGATCAGTTTCCACCTTCCTGTGCCGTACTGCGGTACATTTCCATCAAGCATACCATCCGCACTGCAAATGAAGAAGTCATTGCCTGCATTGGCCTGGCTTGGGGGAGGTACGGTCACGGTAAACTGGCAGGTGGCCTGATTTCCACCGGCATCGGTCACTGTATATTGCTGTACTGTTTCGCCTGTCGGGAATGTGCTTCCTGATGTATACCCTGAGCCATCGGTTTGGGTGGTGATGGCTCCCGCACACTGATCGGTTCCTATCGGTGGGGTGTAGCTGAATACCGGATTGCAGATCAACGTATCCGTCCGACAGGTGATTACAGGTTTGGTGGTGTCTGTAAACAATACATTGAACGTGCATGTCGCCACATTGCCAGAGCCGTCCGTTGCCGTCATGGTCACGACCGCGTCTGCGGTGATAACAGTTCCAGAAGGAGGTGCCTGTGTCAGTATCGGGCTACCGTCACAGTTGTCCGATAGCGTAACGGAGCTTGTATAATCCCCAATGGTGGCCTGGCATGACCCGTTGACGTATGCAATCTGGTCCGAAGGGCACACCAGAACAGGACGTGTGGTGTCTGAAAAGTGCACCATAAACGAACAGGTGTCGGTATTGCCTGAAGCGTCTGTTGATGTCAGCACCACCATTGTGTCCGCGGTGATAATGTTTCCTGCGGAAGGAGATTGTGTAATCACAGGAGATCCGTCACAATTATCGGAAGAAGAAGCCATCCCGGTATAGTCGGGCAAAGATGCCTGGCAGGAGACATCCGCATAAAGGGATTGATCCGATGGGCAGGTGATGACCGGTCTGGTGGTGTCTGAAAAGGTCACATTGAATGAACAGGTGTTGGTGTTTCCGGTGGCGTCTGTTGAAGTCAGGGTCACAACCGTGTTCGCAGAGATAGGATTGCCCGCGGTAGGGGACTGGGTCACAACGGGAGATCCGTCACAATTATCAGTAGTGACAGCCAGTCCTGTGTAATTAGGTAAGGAAGTCTGGCAGGATGCACTTGCATAAACCGTTTGATCGCCCGGACAACTGATAGAAGGTCGGGTGGTGTCTGAAAAGACGACATTGAAATTGCATTGTTTGGTGTTCGCGGAGGCATCGGTGGCGGTCAGGGTCACAGTCACATCTCCTGTGACCGTGGTTCCCGGTGCAGGAGATTGCGTGATGGTGGGTGATGCATCGCAATCATCGGATGCAGTGGCAAGTCCGGTATAGTCGGGTAAGGATGCCTGGCATGATGAATTGGCAATGAGGGTCTGGTTACCTGGGCAGGTGATGGTCGGATCGGTGTTGTCCTGCACCGTCACCGTAACCGTGCCGCAGCTTCCCGGGGTTACACACCCACCTTCTCCGCGAATATAGTACGTGGTGGTTGATGCCGGAGAAACATTGAAGCTTGAAGTAGCTGTGGTTCCCAGAAGACTGCCACCGCAGCTTCCGGTGTAGACATTCCAGGCTGTGGCATCGTTGAGACTGCCGGTTATCTGAAGTGTTGAGGATGCCCCCGGGCATATGGTGGATGCGGTTGCGGTAACGGTAGGGATGTCGGGATCGGTGCAGGCAACCGTTCCTTCGATGCGGAGGTTGTCCATGTATATTTCTTCTGTTCCCTGATCTTGTGCCATGATAATACGAATTGACAAAGTAGATCCTGTAACCGGAATAGACAAGGTGAAGTCCTGAAGTGTTGAGGTCACAGCAGAGCCATCTCCTACACCGTTCATGTCGGTATCTAAAGCAAGACTTCCTAAACCTCCGGATACATTTCCTCGGAAGGTCGCAAATGTCGTATATGTGCCGCTGGTAGTGCCACTTCCGGGTATGATTGTGCCAATATTACCATCCATCGCGTACTGGAAAATAAGGCCGTCATTGTTCTCAAATCTATCCGCATTTGGGGTTTCTGTTTGAGCAAGCAAAACTTTTAATTCGAGTGTGCTGTAACCGGCTACATCGATATCCTGCAATTGCAGGATGGCCTGTGGTGAAAAGGGGTTATTGGTAGCATCATCAACATCTTCACCCACCCAAAAATAGGAACCATCTATTCCGCTCGAAACATCGCCTTCTAAATCTGCAAATGCACTTGTGGTTCTTAAAAAATAATCTCCGGAAACCACCGCAAATGTACCGGATGTATAACGACTTCCTTCTCCATCTGTTTCAAAGGATTCTGTGTGTAGATTTGTTTGAGCCACGCCGAAGGTGGACAGGAGGCTCATCAGGCAAACCAGGTAGGTGTTTGGTTTCATAGGATTTTGTTTTACATCAACATCATTAATTGCAAAAATAGGGTTCTTTCCAAAGGGTGAATGCCTGTTGGCGGCTTTTGAATAATTTCTCGTCCAGTGCTTCCGGGGAAGGAAGGATGTCGAGCCATTGCCAGGCATCCTGGGTATCACCCGTGGACCATTTCAGAAGCTGGTGGGAAGATTCTGTCTTCCCCAGTTTCGGTATAAATTGCTGAAAGCCCCGTGGACTTCTCCATGTGGCCAGTTTTTCATGCATCAACTGGTTTACAGGTGTGCCGGCAGAGGTAAGGCTTGCCAGAAATCCGCATTCATATCCAAGCAGGGCAAATACGGATGGGGGAGAAGGATGCGCATCCAAATAAGCGGTAACGAACGGATTGTCTTCGTTGGGTATAATGGCATGCATCCAGGAAGTAGCGCTGGTCAATGAAGTTCCGAATTCATGGTAAGCCAGATCTTTCGAAGCGGTCATGAGCGGACTGCAGAATACGGGTTGTGCATCCAGCATTTTTTCTTCGTGCAACATCTGAAGGAAAGGGCCGGCATCCGGATCGGAAAGGGAAAGAAATACGGCTTGAGCATCGGACTCTTTAATGGTGCTCTTTAAAATGTCCAGACCAAAGTCGGGTGCTGAAGGTTTTGGAATATGCCATCCGGTTATTTGAGCGCCACCTTCTGATAGTCCCTGGTCCAGGGCGTAGGCAGTTTGGTAGCCTCCGTCGTAAAATGTGCCGATATAAAATACTTTTTTAAGCCCCTGGGTGGCCATGTATTTTCCGAGTGACCAGGTGGATTGCCAGGCATCAATGGAGTGGTATACGACGTAGGGAGAATTCACTTCAGGCGGCAGATGTGCACCTGCATTGGTATGTATCAGGGTGCAGTTGCCATCGGTAAATAGTGGATAAATGGAAGAAGCAAGCGGGTTTGCAAACCATGCGATGATCCGGGTACACCCGTGTTGGAGCTGCAATTTCTGAATAACTCCCGATACCTTGTCGGGGTCTGATCCCTTGCCTATGCTTTCAAAATGAAAGAGATCTGAAAGCAAATGATTGCCCAGGCCCAGACGGAGTCCGTTCATGAAATCGGACGACAAATGGGGGTAAAGGGAGGAAGATGGCAATATGATTCCCAGTGCCATAAGAAATGTAAAGAGAAGAAAAAAGGAGGGGTGATGCAAATTTCCCCTCCTTTTCGGTTATGATTTTAGTTTCTTGAAGGAAAAATACCCATCAGGCAAATGATGTAATTCACCGTACAGAACGGCTGTACATTGCTGAATGGTTGACTGCCGCCATTGTTGCCAATGTCCACGGTGCCGGAGGTGGCTACTCCACCCAGTTTTTGATTACTTCCGGCCGAATCAATGTAAAGGTCACCTGAGGTAGGTTGTCCAAGAAAGTTTCCATTCGGGCGTGTGTCTTCTCCATCGGAATTGTTTACCTGTACCGTGGTGGTCAGGTTTGGAACAGCCGTGTGATTGTGTGACGGCATGTTCAATACGTTTAATGTGGTTTGCTCAATTCCACCTTTTTGTCCGAGCCTGTAAGTTGATAAACCGGGGCCGCTTCCGGCGTGAACGGCTACCCTTCCCCTCATATCGGGCAAGGCAAAAGTGGTTCGTCCGTCTCCTCCGTAGGTGGTTCCCAGTATTGAGAACAGCGCTGTGTTTTGTGAGATGGGTAACAGTTGACCATCACACAGGGCCCAGGTACGCGGGGCAAAGTTTCCCCCGAACATTCTGATTTCTCCAATCGTTCCTTCCATGAATCTTGTTTTTTAAAGTTAGTTATGTATGCTATTGAGCGGTCATTTATGCACCGCTAAATGTAAGCCAATTGAGATCAGAGATTTGCCATTTGTAAGAAATCAATTTTTTAAGCAATCCATCACGCTGGCTGAACTATGTCTTTTCTTAGATGTACTGGCGGTTGAAGACAATAGGAGGTAGGATGGGTTGTGTGTGAAATGGCTAGAATACCATCTGTTTCGGGTGAATGAGATAAGGTCTGCAGGCGCCTGTTCTCTATAAAACATTGTCTTTATACCAATTTCTTGTTGAATGATCTGCAAGTAATTGTACTAATATGTGAGTTGATCTTACCTGTTTGAAGAGCAAATGTGTCTTTTTTCTAAAAAAGTTTGGTAGTTATACTTATTAATCGTAATATTGCGATATGGGAATATCAAAGTCAGATGAATTTAGTCTTCGGGATAACCGGATAGCAGTGATTGCAAAAGCGTTGTCACATCCTGCAAGAGTGGCTATTTTGAGGTTTTTGCTTGAACAGGAATCCTGTTACTGCGGAGACATTGTGAATGAGATGCCTTTATCGCAATCTACCGTTTCTCAGCACCTCAAGGAATTAAAGAGCGCAGGTCTTATTAAAGGGAACGTAGATGGGAAGAGTGTGTGCTATTGTATTGATCTGGAGGCCTGGGGGAAGTCCAGGGAAATATTTGAAGCTTTCTTCAATGTGAAGCCATCCATGAAGGATTGTTGCTGAGCTTATGTATAATCGTCTAAATGCGATGTTATGAATGATAATAATGAACTAAAGGAAATGGTCCGTCAGAAGTATACGGCCATTGCGAACCAGGAGGTATCCGTAAACCGGTCCTCATGTTGCGGAGCGGGTGAATGCTCCACCGAAGTGTATAATATAATGACTGATGACTACAGCCCAATGGATGGGTATGTTCCTGATGCGGATCTGGGCCTCGGGTGTGGACTCCCAACGGAATTCGCCGGAATTAAGGAGGGTGATACTGTTGTGGATCTTGGATCCGGAGCAGGTAACGATGCCTTTGTGGCAAGGGCTGCCACGGGTGCCGACGGGCGTGTGATCGGTATCGACTTCTCTGAGGCCATGATCACCAAGGCAAAAGCCAATGCCGCCAAGTTGGATTATGGTAACGTTGAGTTCCGCCTTGGCGATCTGGAGAATATCCCGATGAAATCTGAAATGGCAGATGTGGTGGTCAGCAATTGCGTGCTGAACCTGGTACCGGATAAACCCCGCGTGTTTTCGGAAATGTTCCGGATCATGAAGGTGGGAGGTCACTTCAGCGTTTCGGATATTGTATTGGAAGGCGAATTACCTGAAGCTATCAGGCAGGCTGCGGAGATGTATGCCGGTTGTGTATCCGGTGCCATCCAGAAAGGCACGTATCTGGATTTAATCAGCAAAGCAGGATTTGTAGACATTACGGTCCAAAAGGAAAAGGTCATCTTTATTCCTGATGATATTCTTTTAAAATACATGGATAAGGATCAGATCGAAACGTTTCGTTCGGGCAGTACCGGAATATACAGCATTACAGTTTTCGGAAGAAAAGCGGAAGCATGCTGTGGTGATGGCTGCTGCGCATGAAACGTCAGTGGGTGGCTGAATTGATCGGAACCTTCGCCCTGGTGTTCTTTGGCACCGGGGCGGTGGTTATTAACAGCATTTACGGAGAATTGCTAGGGCATATCGGTATCTCCGCTATGTTTGGTCTGATCGTGATGGTGATGATTTATGCGGTGGGTGATATTTCCGGTGCACACCTGAATCCTGCTGTAACGATTGGGTTTAGTCTGGCAGGACGATTTCCCGGATCACAAGTATCCATGTATATCCTGGCGCAGGGTATTGGTGCGATTGCAGCAAGCGCATTGTTGTGGTTGTTGTTTCCAGAAACAGCTACGTTTGGAGAGACGATCCCTGTCAATGACAGGTACTTCACCGGATTGGGCGTGGAAGTTATCCTGACATTTGTCCTGATGATGGTGATTCTTTCGGTATCAACCGGCGCAAAAGAAAAGGGCATTACCGCAGCCATTGCAATAGGCGCAACGGTAACGATTGGGGCATTATTTGGCGGACCTGTTACCGGGGCTTCCATGAATCCAGCCAGAACACTGGGACCCGCAATTATGTCGGGGCATTGGAATGGCTTCTGGATTTATCTGGCAGGACCGCTAGCCGGAGTTGCCACTGCCGTTCTGCTTTGCCGTTTTTTACAGTCAAAACATACCATTAATGATAATAACGCTTAATAAATGAATAGGAAGAATATTCTGGTTTTATGCACGGGAAATTCCTGCAGAAGTCAGATCGCCGAAGGCTACCTCAGGCATTTTACGGGAGGAAAACATGCCATTTACAGTGCAGGCATTGAAACCCATGGCGTAAATCCAAGGGCTATAGAAACCATGGCGGAGGATCATATCGATATCTCCGGACACACATCTAATCATATTGATGAATATCGGGAAGTGCCGTTTGATCTGGTTATTACCGTGTGTGATCATGCACGTGAGAATTGTCCATGGTTTCCAACTGAAGCGGAAAGGGTGCATCACAGCTTTACGGATCCCGCAAAGGCAACAGGGTCAGAAGGGGAGATCAAAAAGGCATTCGCTGATACAAGAGATGAGATAAGGGAATACTGCAGGAAACTTGTAGCGGATAAATTCAATCTGTAAGGCACGGTTATTCTCCGCCATCATCATCTTCTTCCTGATTATCTCCCTTCAGGAACTGGAATTGGTAATCGCCTCCCTGCAGATTGATCTGGCGTTTCTTCTCCGTGAAAGTGAAGTCCACATTAAAGGTATCAAAACCATTGAACTCAATCAGGAATTCTTCCTTGTCCGATTTGAACCGGTCACCAAAGATGTTATTTACTTTCACCGTGAAATAGCCCGCCTGGGGTACGTTCAATATATACTCTCCGTTTTTGTCGGTCAGAACACTATAAGTATCACCATTCTGACCCGTTGCGGTCACGCGTATACCTTCCACATTGATGGCGCCGTCGCTGCTGAATTTATCCCTTAACAGCACGATCTTTCCTTTGATCTTGTAGGATGCGGCAAAAGGAATGTAAACCGTGGTGTGACTTTTCACCACAATGGTCTGCTTGTCACCATTCACATTATACAGATCCCCGAGGTTGGTCAGCGGCAGGAATGTAAGGCGGTAGCTTCCTTCCGGCAGATTGTAATAGTTAATCTCACCATTGGGTCCGGTGAGCAATTCCATCTGGGCAAAGTTACCATGACCACGGGCTTTGTCATATTCCAGGCGTTTGATGTCTGTCAGGATATTAGCGATCATAGGCTCACCTTCATCCTTCTTTTTGTTTCCGTTTACGTCACGGAAGCATACTACTTTTACATTGTAATATTTCAACCGGGGCTGGGGCAGGTCAAATGATTTTCTCACACCAAGGGAGAAATTGTAAGTCTTATAGGATTGTCTTCCTTCTTCTATATCCGTCCATGAATTGATAAAGGCATTGCCCATGCCATAGAATATCCAACCTTTCTTTGAGAACACGTCAATGCGGGCGCTCATGCTGCTGTTTTCGCGGTTAGAAGGCATTCTGATGCTGTAATTCATGTACAGTGAGATCTTCAGGGTCCTGTTCCGCAACCAACGCTCGTAGTTGGGACGCAGATAAAATACCTGATTCATTTTACCGGTCTGGATCAGGTATTGGGCATCTACAATATTCAGTGATCCGTAAACATAATAGGCGCCTAAGGTCCAGTGACGCATGCGATAGCTCAGACTTAAATTCGTGCTGAAGATGCCCCTGTCCGGAGTAAAAACCTGCACGGAATCGAAATTGGTTTCCTTAATGAATGAATATCCCGCAATGGCCGTGGGTGTGATTGATTGAGTGTTGGAGATGCTGTACCTGGCTGAAATATACATGCCGGCATAAGTGTTCAGGGTACGGGTGGTGAAATTGTAAGCGGGATAGTATGCAGACCGTTTTGTACGGCGGGCTGTGGGACCGGTTTCTATATACAAATTCTGACTGCGGTTTTCGGATAATGTCAACCGAACCATATCATGGTCGAACCGGTTGCCATCATAATACAGAATATCCGGAAATCTGCTGGCCATTTGACCATAGCGATCATAAATGAGATTCACCCTCTTTTTCTTATCCAGCATATACATGAATGCAGCCCTGGCATTTGAGTTTCCGCCACCACGTGCAAAGTACCTGGTGCTTCCGGTGGTGGTGGCATTCACCTTTAGTTTGGTTCCCGAGAAGTTGTACGAGAGACGGTATCGGAATCCATACAGGGTTGTGTCAAATGAAGATGGAATGGTAGGGGTTTTGTTAAATGTGGAGCGCCCCAGGATCACACCGCCGTTGATGGAATGCTTTTTGAAAAGCGTCGTGCCGGTCATCAATTGATAAGCGAGGGAAGAAGTACTGTTCCGCTGGTTGTCTTCATAACTCAGACCACTGCTAACCCGAAACTTTTTTAATACCAGGGCGCTTCCTCCGACCGAATAGTTATAGATGGGATACAGGGTGTTTTGAAAGGCGGAAGCGTATACATCGTAGTCCCTGTTAAATTTGTAGTTGGCAGATACGCCTCTACCGCTGGAATTGAAGATACCCGTTGAAATAATGTTTTCCCCGGCAATCACATTCCATTTGGTATCGCGGTAACGTACATAGGCCGTTAAATTCTGAGGTTCAACGAATATACCACTTCTGCTTCCTCCAGGGGAAAAGGGAATATTTCTGGCATTCACCAGATAATTGACTTCCCTGGACTCCGGAAACAGCACAGACCCGAATACGGAAGTATTGATTCTTGGTTGAGCCGTGCTCATCAGGTTGTAAAACTGAACTTCAGCATTCAATGGCGACGCAGATTGCTCTTTGGTGTTGATATATTCGCTATCCACTTTTTTGAACCAGATCGTTTCCTTGAGTTTGGTGTAGTCTGTCGAAGCATTAATGGTCACCGTTGATTCTTTCCATATCTGTTCAAGGTATGAGGGGGTATCTTCATCCTTCATAGCACCTCCCACGGCAAAGGTCAGCGTGGTATCGGTGTAGGGTGGTAGTTCCACGTATCTGGCATTCTTTACACCGTTGAATTCCGGCATGATCAGATTTTTGCCAACATCAAATTGCAGGTAAACCACCTCTGGTGTATTCCCTTTGTTAGACAAGATGACCTTGAATTGAACGTCGTTATAGTAGGCATTGAAGTAAACCACGTTGGCATTGGTGCTTAAGCTCCACCTGCTCTTTCGTATGATTTTGATATAGCAATTCTCGGAGTATAGTGCCTGGTTGGTTCTGAAGGTAACGTTAACCACATGTGCCATTCCGCCCTTTGCTTCTCCCGGGATAGATAATCTGAATGGAATGTATTCTGTTTGTCCGGGAGCGATGGTATACCTTGCCTTGGGTGTGTATGCGATTCCCCAACCGAAAGGGACAAAGAACTCTATGGTTCCTGTCATCGGTTCAGATGATGTGTTCTTGACCTTTAATACATTAAAAAAGGTAGAATCTGCGCTTTGTTCGATATGATCGCGCGTGAAGACGAGTACCTTGTTAGGGTCCTCTTTTTTTGCTGTTCCCGCAGAGTCTGGTGGTGTTGTGTTGGTACTGTCAATGGTCTCGCCAGGCGCAGGGTTTGTGTTCAGCGTATCCTGGGCAAGCAGAACACCCGCCGTAGCAAACAGCAGGAGGCTTGTTAAGTGGAGGATGCGCTTTTTCATTTTTTAGGACCAGTCAATCAAAATTGTGGAATAAGAATGATCTCAATTTCCACGACATAATAATCCGGTGTTTCTCCCAACAAACTTCCATTCGCCATTCCTGCCTGGTATGTGATATTTACCTGGTGGGTTGTCCAGTCACAGTTCAAGTGTGCCGCATTGGTTGTTTCCATCAGAACTTCACCGGCTACGGTCAGGTCTTTTAGTCCGTAGTAGGTGGCGTCAGCCGGATCCAGGCCAATGTTGTTGGTGGCCTCAAGTTGAATGGTATTCAGCGGCAGTGTGTTTGCACCGCTGCCCTGAAGATCCGTGGCACCATTGTAGGAATTGAATTCAAGAGACCAGCCTACGAGTGTTGAATTCGGGGTTGGCGGATCTGTGGGCAAATCTGCGATATTGATACCAAGCACGGTGCCGTTGGTTACTTCAATACCGCTATTGTATTTGTCAAGGGTATTGAAATAGAAGGGAATATTTCCTCCTGAAAGTATACTCAACCGTGCGGTGTTCCAGTCTTGTGCATAGGCACTTAACCCGAATGTTGTAAGCAGCAATACCAGTGATAATTTGACCATGCCTTTCAATTTCCTGTGTTCAGTTTTTAGTGATCACGGACTGGTCTCGAAACTTGAAGTATTATACGAGAAACCAGCCGCACAGTTAAGTACGGCTGGTCCCTTCGCATAACGAATTGTTGGATTAGTTGTCAATGGCCAATTCGAACAACACATTGGTCACATAGCGATCCGGTGTTGGAGACGGTTGCTGATCGATCAGCTTGACCGTATTCATCGGATTCACTGTGAAGGCCTCTGCGGTTCCGCAGCGCCATACCAACTGGAAAGAGTTGTCGGTGGCATCACCGGCGTTGGCGCTGGTCGCATCATCATTGTCCTCAATCAGGTCAACGGGATACGCCTGTAGCGCGGTTCCGGTATTGGCATTGTCCGTAGGTGTGCTGAAAAGCTCTGCACCCGCGGTGGTTGCCTTGGCCAGACCTGTACCTTCAAAGTTGTGTCCACCACCGTTTACGATGGTAAAGCCAACATTATCAAGTGCCAGTGTATTGGCCGGATTATCGGTTCCGATGAAAGTGGCTTCCTCTGAACCATAGGTCACTTTCCAACGGGTGGAAGAAGCTACGGTGAAGTCTGACTTATAGAAAGGCTCGGAAGCTGCAGGGTTCGCAGAAGATGATGTACCCTGGTCCCCAGATAAACCATTCTTATAATCATCGATGGTATTAAATACGAACTCGATATTGCCGCCATTCGTAATGGTCATACGCAATACCTGGTTCAAGTTAACGGCTACAGGAATCACTTGTCTATCCCTTACAGCCTGTCCGAAAGATACCTGGGATATAATACCCAGCATACCAATAAACAGTAAGTTCCTTTTCATAACGTTTGTTTGTTTGTTTGTTTGTTTGTTATACAATTTGGTTTTTTGGTTTGGACACCAATGCAGTGGTTTATACTGGTAATGTTCCAGACGGGTTACGTAAAGTGTTGATGGATATGTATTTTTGGGTATGTTTTCCGCAAAAGTTTCGATTAATCAACCAATTAACCCGATAATTTGTAAGTTTTTCTTTGCATAAACGATTACTGTTGTTGAGCACATGAATCATTATCTTTGAAAATCACAAATGTGTATTATTGACCTATGACCATGATGATCAAAAATGTTGAAATCCGCATAAAATGGGCGTTTGTTTTAGCCATGCTCCTGGTACATGTCACTGCATATACCCAGGATTTTGAGGTGTCGCCGGTGGTGTTGAACTTTTCGGTGGAGCCCGGAGGGATCGCCACGGAAAAAGTATTGATCCGGAATCATGCCAATACAACCCAGCATTTTGAATTCAAATTGGGTGATTATGAGGTGGATGATAACGGAGAAAAGAAACGACTGCCTCCAGGAACAGCATCGAGAAGTTGTGCGGACTGGATCAGCGTGAATCCTGGTTTTCTGGAGTTGAAACCCAATGAAGAAGCTGAAGTGAATGTGATCATGACCGTACCAAAGAACGGTTCGGAAACCCGGTGGGGAATTATTTATGTACAAGCTGCCACAGAGCGTACTTCGCTGGATGTAGATAAGAACGTGGCAGCCGGTGTGCTCCTGAAACCGCGAATCGTGATCTTTGTAAGCCAGTCTCCCAAATCCAATACGAATTTCCAGGGAAAAATTCAGAACCTGACTGAGCTACCGATCTCAAAAGACCCTGCCTCAAGAGAATTCGAAGTAGAAGTGATGAATTCCGGTGATAAAATGTTGGAGTCCAAAGTCTATCTGGTGCTGGCCGACATCCAGTCAGGAGAAGAGATCCGCTATTCACCCACCAAGAAAACGCTGGTGCCTGGAAGTAAAGGGGTTTTCAAACTTACCATTCCAAAGTCGGATATCAAGAAAGGCCGGAAGTATGCCCTGGCAGCTGTTCTGGATTATGGCCATCGTTCGGCGCTGGAGGCGGTTCAGATCATGATTGAATAAATATGCCGTGACCTATTATCATCCATTTTTTCTGAAATCCATTATCCTTTTTGTGGTCTGCACCTTTGTGTGTGGGGCGGAAATAAAGGCGCAACATACAGAAACCACTTATTATGATGATGTGCCCGGCCAGGTCAGGGAAACCTGGACGTATGAGGACGCAGATGGTAAGAATGTGCGTCATGGTGAATACCGGATCTATTATGACAACGGCACGCTTTGGCAGGAAGGAACGTATGAGCATGGCAATATGGTTGGTATCTGGAAGGACTACCATTACAATGGAAAGCTGAAGCAGCAACTTCCATATGAGCAAGGAAGATTGCAGGGGCGGTTAAAGGTGTATTATGAAAGCGGATCACTTTATCAGGAGATACCCTATAAAAATGATCTTGTCAACGGAGAGGTGAAAATATTTTATGAGGATGGTTCACTTCGTGAGAAAACCGATTACGTGGATGGGCATCTGCACGGTGAATCGGAGTCTTATTTCGAAAATGGAAACAGGCATTTTATCAAAACCATAAGACATGATTTAGAACAGGGCTCCCAGCAGGTTTGGTTTGATAACGGTCATATCCGTGAAAAATCATTTAAGCGTAACGGCGTATATGATAGTTTGTTTACCGGTTATTACAAGGATGGTCCCGACGGCAGTGTTCAAAAGATATGCTTCTACGAAAACGGTCAGCTTCATGGTCCGTTTCAGGGCTTCCATCCCGACGGTTCATTGATGAACAGGTGCAATTATGTCCATAATAAGATCGAAGGATTGTATGAGTCTTTCTACAGTGCAACGGTCGATTCAGCCTCTGGGAAAAAGGAAATACCGTATGAAAAAGGGCATTATGTAAACGGAGAACGTGATGGAGTATGGTACTTCTATCATCCAAACGGGCAATTATATATGCAGGGCCAATATAGCAAGGGCATGTACACCGGAGAATGGCTCCTGTATTATCCGAATGGGAAACCGAAACAAACCGGCTCTTTTTCAGAAGGAAAGGAAAGCGGAATGTGGTTTTTTTACCACCCCGATGGAAGTTTGAACAGAAAGGGTAATTTTGCCAACGGCGTCAGATCGGGTCAATGGGTGGTCTATTACCCGGATGGCACCACCAAGGCAAGTATGAGCTATGACGATAAAGGTGAACCTCATGGTACCTATAGGGTGTTTGATGAAGAAGGCCACCTGACTGAAGAAGCCGAATACGAACATGGTGAAAAGAAAGTAGAACAATCTCCGGAGTAAATCCGGTAAAAAATCACTTGCAATGAATGAATTAGAATCCGTGGGACTATCTACAGATCCCAATCAATTGATTGAGTTGGCACGTACCTGGGGGTACACAGTTGGTGGTCGTCTTTTAGTGGCGATTGCCGTATGGGTTATTGGGCTTTGGGTGATCCGGGGTGTGGTCCGTGGATTGAATACGGTGATGGAAAAGCGCCACCTGGATCCGTCATTGAAACCGTTCATGAAAAGCCTGATCAATACCCTCCTGAAGATCATGCTTGTGCTGAGTGTGCTGGGTACGCTCGGGGTGGAAATGACCTCTTTTATTGCGTTCCTTGGTGCGGCAGGTATTGCCATCGGTATGGCGATGTCCGGAACACTTCAAAACCTGGCCGGTGGTGTGATGATCCTCATCTTCAAACCGTATAAAGTAGGTGACGTGATCGAAGCATCCGGGTATACCGGTACCGTAAAGGAGATTCAGATTTTCAATACCATTTTGAATACACCTGATTTTAAAACGATCATCATACCCAACGGACAATTAGCCACTAATTCGATGATCAATTATTCCACGGAAGACAAGAGGAGGGTGGATTGGACTTTTGGTGTCGGTTATGGAACAAGCACAGATAAAGCCAGGGAGATCATCGCAAATCTTGCTTCACAGGATGAACGTATCTTCAAAGACCCTGAATTGTTTACCGCAGTCTCCGCACTGGCCGATAGTTCCGTAAACATTGTGGTAAGAGCCTGGGTGAAATCGCCTGATTACTGGGCTGTCTATTTTGATATGAACGACAAAGTTTATAAGGCATTCAACGAACAGGGCATTGAAATCCCATTCCCGCAGGTGCAGGTGCATATGTCGAAATAGTATAAAGTAGTTAGTAGATAGTACTTAGTAGTTAGTTGAGGGTCAATGCGGATTCCATGATCCAATGTGGTATCTTCTAACATCCAAAGTCTCAGCGTCCAGATCCCAGGCATAACAGAAGGCAAACCTCCTTTCGCGTAGTCAATGCACTAACTACTAACTACTAAGTACTATCTACTAACTTCTAGACAGAAACATATCCCATGTGAAACAGTGCATCGCCCTGATTGATCACTGGCATATGGTTTACCGCGATAATGTAACCGCTTTCTTTCGCGCGAACATTCTTGTTGTAGTCGCCAAACGGGCCTGAGATGGTACCTATAATGGTACCTTTACGTACTTTCTCACCACTTTCCACAAACGGTCTGAACAAGCCTGCCGATTTGGCCCTGATCCAACCGCTTCTTCGAAGGATGGTTACATTGTTTGATTGTGGGGCCTTTGAGATCATTTTCAGGTGCTTCATAAACCGAAAGGCGCTATCTACTCCTTCCGAGATGGCATGTTCGTCAAACCTCAGCGATTCACCTGCTTCGTATACCAGGGCAGGAATCCCCTTTTTTGTGGCATACCAGCGCAGTGACCGGTCCCTAAGGTTGGCATTGATCACAAAGGGCGCACCCATGGCCACCGCCATTTCTTCAATGGGACCCCTGTCCAACACACATCGAACCTGAGGGTAGTTGCTCCGACTTGCACCTCCGGTATGAAAATCTATAATGTAGTCTGCAAATTGCATGATCTCGTGGGCAAAATGCCATGTAACCCTGCTGGCCAAAGATCCTGCCCTGTTACCGGGAAAGCTGCGGTTTACATCTTTTCCGTCCGGAACCTCCCTGGAGTAGTTCAGGAATCCATACATGTTAAGAATTGGGATGGCCATCACCGTTCCTTTAAGAAGGCGCTTCATTCGGGCGTCACTGATGATGCGACGTATGATCTCAATTCCACCGGCCTCATCTCCGTGCATGCCAGCCAGAAGCAACATCGTTGGTCCCTCTTTTTTACTCCGGAAGATGTGTATTGGAATGTCAATGGGTGTGCGGCTGGGCAGACTGGCAATATTCAGGTTGATGATTTTACGTTCGCCGGGAAGCACTTCCGTGCCATTGATCACTAGAGGAGATGTAGACATGGATGGAGGACCTTAGTCAGGCTTCTGTTTTAACCGGTATGAAAGATTGAACTTATTGACATCGACTACAAACTTGCTCCTCAGAAATTTTCTGCCGAGAAGTACCGGATGCCTGAGGTCACTGCGGTTGGAAAGTGACATTTCAATAGGGCGTTTTTTTCCGAAGATCACAATGGTGGTCAGGATTGTGAAGCGTTCTTCACTTGATCCGAAGGAATTCTTGATGGTCCGGCGTGTGTGTACCGGAAGACTGTAAGTCTGTTCGTTGTACAATGGGTGTTCGGGGTCGAGGAGCTGAAAGCAAACCCACTCCTTGCCTTTTACCTTTTTGGTAGAGAAGTTATGACAATGTAAAGCGGAGGTGTAGGCGCCTGTATCTACTTTGGCATCCAGGTCGATCAGGTCCAGGTCCGGAAGGTCAATCTTGTCTTTCCTTCCGATCGTTCGTTTGTCCTTTTTTTTCGGCATCGCTTTGATTGAACAAAGTTAACATATCGTTCAATATAGCTTTTGCCGTTTTAGAAGGTAGGGTAGAAGCACCTGCCGGAACCCTTCCCGGATATCCGCATCAATGAAATCAATCTGGTACTGGCCGCATCGTATTTTGAGTTCCTTGAAAAACTTACCCACCTGCTCTCTGTATTGCTCCCTGACTTCCTTGGGGTGCAGTTTCAATTCCTCGCCGCTTTCAACGTCAATGAATCGGTATGGGCGGTTGTCATAGTCGAAATCCACTTCCCGTTTTTTATCTGTCACATGAAAAAGGAGAACTTCGTGCTTATTATGGCGCAGGTGTTGAAGTGCAGAGAATACGGCCTCAGGGTCACCTGAAGACTCCATCATGTCGCTGAAGATGATGACCAGTGAACGCTTATGTAGCTTCTCAGCGATCTCATGCAATACGCCGCTGGCAGCTGTTGGTTTTCGGTCATTCCGGTCTGCCGGAACAAGCAATTTCTCCAGTTCATGAAACAACCGTTTGGTATGCAGGGAGCTTGAACGGGCTTCGGTATTCATTTCCAGTTGTTCAGAAAACAGGCTCAGGCCTACCGCATCCCGTTGCTTGCGAAACAGCTGGATGAGCGCGGCCGCAGCATATACCGAGAACACCATTTTATTGAAGGGCTGGCCGGATTCATTGAATTCATCATAGGGGAAATACATGGATGAAGAATTGTCAATTACGATCTGGCAGCGGAGATTCGTTTCTTCTTCATACCGTTTCACGAACAACTTTTCTGTTCGCCCGAATAATTTCCAGTCTAGGTCCCGGGTTGATTCTCCCTTGTTGTAAAGTCGGTGTTCGGCGAACTCAACGGAAAATCCATGGAACGGACTTTTGTGAAGCCCGGTGATAAAGCCTTCCACCACCTGGCGGGCCACCAGCTCCAGGTTGTCAAAATGCGTCAGACTTTGAAGGTCTATTTGCCCGTGATTACTCATGGTAGTGAAGGTATGAAAAAAACGGCAGGGATCTTTCGATCTGCCTGCCGTTTAGGTGTTACCAGTGGCATGTTGCCTTACATCTGTGCTTCCAGTTTTCCGGATAGTACGGACTTGGGTGCAGCGCCTACCTGCTTGTCAACCATCTCTCCGTTTTTGAAAACGAGAAGGGTTGGGATATTTCGGATCCCGTATTTCATTGGAATTTCGGGGTTGTCGTCCACATTCATTTTGCCGACCACAGCCTTGCCGTCATAATCTTTGGACAGCTCTTCCACGATCGGGCCTACCATCCGGCAAGGTCCGCACCATTCTGCCCAAAAATCCACCAGCACAGGCTTGTCCGAATTTAATACCACCTCCTGGAAGTTTGAATCTGTGATCTCTAAAGCCATTGTTGCTTGAATTTAAAGGTTAGTAATTCTATTTACAAAGATACGTAGTCAAAAACATTGCCATGGTATATTCTGTGACATTTTGACATTTATTATGAAATTAACCCGACGCTTTTACATTCATGTTCCGGGTGTTGTATGCTGTTAATGTCATCAATTCAATTGAAACTCCAGATCCTGCATGGCTTGCAGTGAGTCGATAAACTCCTTGCTCAGGCTTACGCTTTTTTTCTTGGAGGGCATGGAAATCTTCCATTTTTCCGATGGATCTGTAATATTAAACCTGATGCGGCAGGGGCCCGGATGTTTATCTACCAGTTGTGTGAACTTTTCCACCCATTCATCAGAGATATCTCCAAGTGTCAGATTAAACTCGATCGTTTTGGCCAGCTTTTCCCTTACCTCCGAAAGCAACTGAATATCTGTTACGGAGAATTCCATGCTATCGCTGTTTCGGAACCGCGGTTGTACCTTGCCTTTGATAAATACGAATGTGCCGGTTTCCAGGAAATGCTTGAACTTCATATAGCTTTCCTGGAAAAGGTTTAAGGTTATGGAATCCGAAAAATCCTCAAGTACAAAACTGCCGAAGGGCACGCCATTTTTGGTGGTCCGGTGCCGGGCAGAGATGATCACACCTGCCACACTTATGCTTTTGTTCTTGAGCGCATCGAGGTCTTTGAGAGATTCCACCCCGGAGGTACAGAAGCTGTCCATTTCCAGTTTGTAGTCGTCCAAAGGATGTCCCGACAGATAAATGCCGGTTACTTCTTTTTCCTTTTGCAGCCTGTCGAGCTTCCCCCAGGTATCGCAATCGGGCAGGGAAGGCTCCGGGATCTGGATCAACGATTCGTCATCACCGAAAAGGGAGGTCTGTGAACTTGTTTTGGCTTCCTGATAGGTGCTTCCAAAACGGATCACCTTTTCCAGGAATATGGGTCCCTCATTGGCTTCCTGATAGAAGTACTGTGCACGGTGGCTACCTTCGAAACTATCGAATGCACCTGCTTGTGCCAGACTTTCGAGGCACTTTTTATTGGCGGCACGGAGGTTTACCCGGCGAACAAGGTCAAAGATATTCCTATAGTGACCTTCTTCCTGGCGCTCCCCGATGAGGGCATGTACGGCGCCCTCACCAACGCCTTTCACAGCGCCGAGTCCAAACCGGATGGCGCCTTCCGGGTTCACGGTGAATTTGAGTGAACTTTCATTCACATCAGGACCCAGCACGGGAATGTTCTGCCGCTTGCATTCATCCATGAAGAAATTGATCTTCTTGATGTCATTCATATTATTGGTAAGCACGGCGGCCATGTACTCGGCGGGGTAATTGGCTTTGAGGTATGCGGTCTGATAGGCCACCACGGAATATGCGGCGGAGTGTGAACGGTTGAAACCATATGATGCGAACTTGGCCATCACGTCGAAAACATCCGCAGCTTTCTTTGCGTCGATTCCTTTTTGCCCGGCTCCTTCAACGAATACAGCTTTTTGCTGTTCCATCACATCGTGCTTCTTCTTTCCCATGGCCCTTCGAAGAAGATCCGCAGCGCCGAGCGAGAAGCCAGCCATGATCTGGGCTGCTTGCATGATCTGCTCCTGGTAAACCATGATGCCGAAAGTGTTTTTCAGGATGCCTTCCAGCAACTCATGAGGATATTCTACCTTTTCTTTTCCGTGCTTCCGGGAAATATATTGAGGGATGAAATCCATGGGACCCGGCCGGTACAATGCGTTCATGGCGATAAGGTCCTCAATGTTCGTGGGCTTCAGGTCACGGAGGTAGGTACGCATACCTTCCGATTCGAACTGGAAAGTTCCGATGGTATCACCCTTCTGGTATAATTCAAATGTTTTAAGATCATCCAGTGGGATCTCATCCGGATCGATGTGGATCTGATGCCTTAATCGGATAATATCTATGGCATCCTTAATGATGGTCAGGGTTTTGAGGCCCAGGAAGTCCATCTTCAGCATGCCGGCATCTTCGATGTATTTGCCATCGAATTGGGTGACCCAAAGATCGGTATCTTTTGAGGTACACACCGGAATGTACTTGGTGATATCGTCCGGGGCAATGATAATTCCGGCGGCGTGGATTCCGCTGTTGCGAACAGATCCTTCCAGTTGTTCGGCTAATTTCAGAACAGCTCCCTGGCTATCATCTTTTTTCCGGGCGTCTTTTAACTCGGGTACTTCATCAAATGCCCTTTTCAGACTGATGCCTGGTGTTTCAGGTATCAGTTTGGCAAGCCGGTCCGAATCTGCCAAAGGAAAGTCCATAACACGTGCCACGTCACGGATGGATGATTTTGCGGCCATGGTTCCAAAGGTGATGATCTGAGCTACCTGTTGCCGGCCGTATTTATCCACGACATAGTCAATGACCTTTTGTCTGCCTTCATCATCAAAATCGATGTCGATATCAGGCATGGAGACACGTTCCGGGTTGAGGAAGCGTTCGAACAGCAGGTCATATTTGATGGGGTCAATGTTGGTGATGCCTATGCAGAATGCCACGGCAGATCCCGCAGCGGATCCGCGTCCGGGCCCGACGGAGACACCCAGATTCCGGCCTGCTGCGATGAAATCCTGAACGATGAGGAAGTATCCGGCAAAGCCCATCGTCTTAATGATATTCAGCTCATGGTTCAGGCGTTCCTCAGTCTCTGCAGTTACCTCATGGTAACGTTTTTTTGCACCCTCAAAGGTCAGGTGTTTCAGGTAGTCATCTTCAGTTTGAAATCCTTCGGGGAGTATGAAATTCGGTAGGAGGATATCTCTTTTTAATTGAGGCGGAGTGATCTTATCCACGATCTCATTGGTGTTGTCCAGTGCTTCCGGTAGGTCGCTGAACAATTTTGCCATCTCCGCCTGGCTCTTGAAAAAGAACTCATTGTTTGGAAAGCCGAAACGGAAACCCTGACCGTCACCCACCGGCTTGCTTTTTAATTCTCCCGTATTGACACACAACAGGATGTCGTGGGCTTCCGCATCCACCTGGTCTGTGTAATGTGAATCGTTGGTGGCGATGGTTTTAACATTATACTTTGCCGCCCATTTAAGTAGGAGCTGGTTGATGTCTTCCTGGCTGACACCGGTATTATCTATATTGTTGATGTGGTGCCGTTGTAATTCGATGTAGTAGTCTTCCCCGAAAATATCCAGCCAGGAGCGGAATATTTTCTCCGCTTCCTCTTCCCCCTTGTGTATGATGGCTTGTGGAACTTCCGCGCCAATACAACAAGTGGTGGCGATCAGGCCATCTTTATATTGAAGCAGAATTTCCTTATCTATCCGGGGCCATTTGCTGTAAAGGCCGTCAATGTATCCGAGGGAGCATAACTTAGACAAGTTGCGGTATCCATCTTCATTCTTTGCCAGCAATAGCTGGTGATAACGATGATCTCTGTTTTCCTTCGTGAATGTCTTTCTGAATCGGTCTTCCACCACATAAAATTCGCAGCCGACAATGGGTTTGACCCCTGCTTTGTTGGCTTCTGCCACGAATTTGAATGCTCCAAACATATTGCCATGGTCGGTCAGGGCCACGGCGGGCATGCCGTCTGCTTTTGCCTTTTCCATTAACTTTGAGATGTCGGAAGCGCCATCAAGCAGGGAAAACTGGGTGTGAACGTGCAGATGGGAAAAGGTAGGCATATGCGATAATTATTGGTTCGGAAGACGACTTGTACGGGCTAACAAAGTTACAAATCAAGAGGGTGGGCACGCGCCGGTGTTGAAAAGTATTGAAAAGTGTCGTGGTCCCGTAATGGCCGGTGTTTCCCGCTCAAAATCTAAAGTTTCGCAATTGTTTGCTTGTTTTTGGTATTTGTTGCATCTTTGCACCCCCTTTCAGGGCTATTGTTTTTAGCAAACAGAATCGAACTTATGTCAGTAAAGATCAGATTACAACGACACGGAAGACGGAAGCGTCCTTTTTACCACATTGTGGTAACCGATAGTCGTTCCCCCAGAAACGGACGTTTCATCCAAAGACTGGGCAGCTATGATCCCAATCACGAGAAGGCCATTGTGACCTTGAACTTCGACAGTGCCGTGGAATGGGTAAAGAAGGGTGCACAGCCCTCCGATACCTGCCGCGTACTCCTGTCACAGGAAGGTGTGATGTTGAAGAAGCATCTCGATCAGGGTGTGACCAAGGGCGCTTTGACGGCAGAGGATGCCGAGAAGAAATTCAGTGCCTGGGTGAGTGGTAAAGAGAAGCGTGCGGAGGAAAAAGTAAACAAGCAACAGTCCAGGAAAGAAGCAAAAGCCAAGGCCAAGGCAGAAGCTAAGAAGAAGGAAGCCGAAGCAAATGCTCCTGAAGCTGCCGCTCCCGAAGCACCTGCCGCTGAAGCAGAGGCTGCTGCCCCTGCAGAGGAAGCCCCAAAGGCTGAAGATAGCGCTGAAGAGAAGGCATAAGTCTGCGCACCATGGAGCCGCACGAAGGCTATGTGTTGGGTTATGTGAAGAAGTGCCACGGCTACCAGGGAGAGGTTCTCCTTAAACTGGACGCAGATCATCCCGAATATATTTTAAATCAGGAAGTAGTGTACATCGAACAAGATGGTAGACTACTTCCTTTTTTTTTACGAGGTGTTAATCTGCGTAACGACCATGAAGCCATCCTGGCTTTTGAGGATCTAGCCACGTCGTCCGAGGTGGAACCACTTATCGGAAAAGCGGTGTTTCTGCCGCTGGAAACCCTTCCCGAAAAAGTTGGCAATGACTTTTACTTCTATGAAGTGATCGGTTTTGAAGTGATAGATACACACGGTATTTCCTATGGAACGGTCACGGAGGTGATGGAGCGCCCGGGGCAGCCTGTCCTGCAATTGGATGACAAGGGAACTGAGCGTCTGGTGCCATTGAATCGGGAGTGGGTAGCGAACGTCAATCGCGAACTACGATCAATCACCATGTTTATCCCTGAAGGCCTCAAAGAGGTATATGATTCCAACGACAGCAACGGGAACGCTGCCGAATAATTTCCATTGGAAAGTTAAGCTTCCGCCGGGACCTCTTCTTCTGTAAAACCGATACCCAGAGATTCCAGTTCTTCCAGAACAGGTTGGTAAATTTCCTGGCTCACAGGTATCATTACACCCCGTGATTGTATTTTATCCTGTAAGATTAATTTTGCTGCAATGCCCATAGGAATACCCACGGTCTTGGCCATGGCGGTGTAAGTGGCATCATCGCCTTTGACCACCAGACTTGAAGTAAGGTGTTTTTTGTTTCCTTCTTGCATGTAGGTGAATTGGTGCTGCATCACGATCATGTCGATATCCTTTTCTCCCAGAGCCCACTTTTGTTCAAGGAGTTCCTGAAGGAACACAGCGGCGGTTTTATGATCACCTTTCAGGGGAATGTGATCGAAGAGGCCCAGGTATTCCAGCCGTTCGGTCAGTCCGGGGTCCTCTTCCGGGTTTAGGAATTGCATGACCCTTGCTTTGATATCACCGTTTCCCTTTGGTAGATAAGCTTCCAGCAAATCCGTATAGGTGAGGTTGTCATTATGTATGATGCATGAATCATCGGTCCACCCTAATTTGATCAGCGCATCCCAGGCTTTGCAAAAGCCATCTACCCTAAGCGTACCTCTGATCAGCGTAGGGATGTTTTCAATCCCATATGCTTTTCGGTAAAGAAGCGAATCACGGTTGGCATATCCTTCAAAGCGACCGTGGCCCTTCACCTCGATAGGCACGGTATCCGTGAATAGCCTGCTGTATGGTATATAGCGGTACTTTCCGTCTTCAATGAATTTGGCAGTTCCTTGTCCGGCCATGACAACATTCCTTGGGTTCCATGTAAATTTATAGGCCCATGGATTGTCGGCGGATTCCGGTGCCACCAATCCTCCCGTGTATGATCGGAATGCAATCAGTTCTCCGCCGGACGCTTTGATATGGTCAATGGCTTTCATGGCGGACATGTGGTCGATGCCCGGATCAAGTCCACACTCATTCAGAAAGATCAGCCCTTTCCTGCGCACCTCACTGTCAAGTTGCTGCATGTTGGTGGAGGTGTATGAGGCGGTCACCAGATTTCTACCCACTTCCAACGCGGTTTTGGCGGCAAGTTCATGTAATTGTGGAGGCAGGAGAGATAAGACAATGTCATGCTTATGTATCGCTTTCGTTCGTTCTTCCTCACTGGTCACATCCAGTGCGACTGCTTGTGCGTGAGCATGGTCACCGGTTTTTTTTCTGGCCATGGATTCCGAAACATCAGCGACGGTAATCTGCCATTGGTTTCCGGAAACATTATCCAGCAGGTATTTGATTAATGATGAAGCCGATTTGCCGGCGCCCAGCACGAGAATTTTTTTCATGATGTATAAACTAAGGAATGATTTTGCCGGGACTAAGCTAATAAATGTTGGGGAGAGGGTGTTTAGTAGATAGTAGATAGTAGATAGTAGATAGTAGGCAGTAGGCAGTTGCCGGGCTTGATAAGAGGATCCGGCGTGTAGCATTAATAAGAGATGAATGCTATCATGTGCTAATGTGACGATTTGAAAATTCATCAATTTGAAAACCTGCCAGCCGAAGCTTAGGACAGTGCAGGCTGGTGTGATGATTGAATTCCTCACATCCTGTTATCCAGACGCGAGGGATTTGTATGCACTGTATATTCTCTGCATAACATCGACGGGACAAATCACCACATCACTAAATCACCAAATCACCAAATCACCACCTCACCACATCACCAAATAACACATCCCCCACGTGCACCGGATCAAACCCTCCCTCTAATCTCAACGCGTCTCGTACTAACTACTATCTACTATCTTTGCACCATGACCAAACTTTTGCAAAATCGTATCATCCTTTGGTCCGGAATTTCCGGAGCACTAGCGGTGGCCCTGGGCGCTCTGGGCGCTCATAAAAT
Source organism: Flavobacteriales bacterium (assembly GCA_020435415.1). Classification (NCBI taxonomy): domain Bacteria; kingdom Pseudomonadati; phylum Bacteroidota; class Flavobacteriia; order Flavobacteriales; species Flavobacteriales bacterium. The sequence goes on along the minus strand of JAGQZQ010000002.1, from coordinate 27,598 downwards.
TGTTCCGATGGTTAGTGAAGCACACGGACATGCCTTTACGACAGCAACCCAGTATCATATGTTTCATAGTCTGGCCTTACTCGCATTGGCCGCACTTTCAGATAAAATAAACGAGCGATGGTTACGCATTTCCTTTCTGGCGTTTTTGGCCGGCATTGTTTGTTTCAGCGGTTCGTTGTACTTGTTGAGTACACGTGAGATTACCGGCTTGGCAGGTTTGATGTGGTTGGGTCCGGTGACACCGTTGGGTGGACTGATGCTGATCACGGGCTGGTTATGCCTGGTTTTGGGCGTCCGTCGGACTTCCTAAAAGAGATTTGTTCTAAATGTAACATTGATAGGACTTTGCCAGTATTATCCCTTATTGATTTCCAATGACGAATATTGTATTAATGTGAAAAAAAGTATCACAATTGTGAATAGAAGATCACGGAAAAGGCCGGTTTGTAAGGATTTTTCGTATACTTTTGTGCTTTCTTTCCAAAAAATAGAGCGAGAACCAACAGTCGAGAGTCATGAATGAACACGGAATTAAAGCTCCGGACGCGAGTGTTAAAGACCTTGGATTACATCACGTAACCGCAGCTTACTGGAACCTGAGTCCGGCAGAATTAGTAGAAGAAACCCTGATCAGGGGTGAAGGGCTCCTGGCCGATACAGGGGCCCTTGTCATTGATACCGGAGAATTTACAGGGAGAAGTCCCAAAGACCGGTATATCGTGAAGGATGCCATCACCGAAGAAGCGGTTTGGTGGGGTGATATCAATCAGCCTTATGATGCGGAGAAATTCGATCGGCTTTACGATAAGGTCATGGCTTACCTGTCCGGTAAAGAGGTTTATGTGCGAGATGCGTATGCCTGTGCAGAACCAGAGTATCGCACCAACATCCGGGTGCTGACGGAATTTCCATGGCAAAATCTTTTTGCCCATAATCTCTTCCTGAGGCCTGAAAGAGAAGAGCTAATGACGTTTGATCCGGAATGGACGGTTGTAGCCGCCCCCGGGTTTTATGCGGATCCGGAGAAGGACGGCACACGGAACCCGAATTTTGCCATCCTGAATTTCACCAGAAAGGTGATCCTGATCGGTGGAACGGCGTATACCGGAGAGATCAAAAAAGGAATATTTTCTGTTCTGAATTTTGTATTGCCCCATCAAAAAAATGTATTGGCGATGCACTGTTCTTCTAACATCGGACAAAAAGGGGATACTGCTGTGTTCTTCGGATTGTCCGGTACGGGAAAAACCACGTTGTCTGCCGATCCGGAACGCAAGCTCATCGGCGATGATGAGCATGGATGGAGCGATAAAAGTGTCTTTAACTTTGAAGGTGGATGCTATGCCAAGTGTATTGACCTGTCTGAAGAACGTGAGCCGGAAATTTACCATGCCATTAAGTTTGGTACATTGCTGGAGAACGTGGAATTCCATCCGCAAACCACCTCGGTGGATTTTTGCAATGTGACAAAAACGCAAAATACGCGTGCTGCTTATCCCATTGATTTCATTGAGAATATTGCAACACCTTCTATTGGAGGGATTCCTGAAAATATCTTCTTTCTCACCGCTGATGCATTTGGCGTATTGCCTCCGGTATCCAGACTAACATCCGGTCAGGCGATGTACCACTTCATTTCCGGATATACCGCCAAGGTGGCCGGAACGGAAGTCGGAGTGAATGAACCTCAGGCAACATTTTCCGCTTGTTTTGGCGCACCGTTTCTTCCCTTACACCCTACAAAGTATGCGGAAATGCTGGGAGAAAAAATGAAGAAAAACAATACCCGTGTCTGGCTGATCAATACCGGATGGTCCGGAGGAAATTATGGTGTTGGCGAACGGATCAAACTGCGCTTCACCCGTGCCATGATCAATGCAGCACTTGAAGGAAAACTCGACGATGCGACCTTTACCAAACATCCTGTATTTGGTGTGGAGGTACCAGCAACCTGTCCGGATGTTCCCGATGAGATTCTGGACCCCAGAAAGACCTGGAAAGATGCGGCAGCCTATGATGCAATGGCATCCGAACTTGCTGCGAAGTTCAATAAGAACTTCGAGAAATTCGCAACGTTTGCCAGTGAAGAGATACTTGCAGCAGCACCAAAGGTGAATGTGAAGGAGGGGGTCTCCTGAATGGTTTGCAAAAATTAACAATCCATTCAAAGGCAGGAACAATTCATTTTTTTTACTTTTGCTTTACATTGTGAAAGTAAATTCAAACCCCAAATGATATGAACGAGCAAATCAAACTAGGTTTATTGGGCCTGATTGCTGCAACGCTGATCGTGCAAACCGCACTCCAGCTGAATGGTGGTAATTCGGGAAATGCCACGGTAGGAGCAAATACAGCAATGTCATCTGCCCAGCCGGCTACCAACCCATTGCAACAGCCGGACTTTAACCAGCCTGCTACACCTCCGGTTCCGGCCGGTCCTACCACCGGTATTAAGTTTGAAGAGGAAAGTTTTGATTTTGGTAACGTGCCTCAGCATTCAACCAACAAGCATACTTTCAAGTTCACCAATACCGGTGAGCATCCGCTGATCATCAGCAATGCAACCGGCTCCTGCGGATGTACCGTACCGGATTATCCGAAAGAACCGATCGCTCCAGGTAAAACCGGTGTCATCAATGTAGAATACAAGCCTGGTACCCAAAAGGGAAATCAAACAAAAACGGTGACTGTTACCGCCAATACCGAGCCTGCACAAACACGTGTGAATATTACCGCGTTTGTAGAGGAGGTCGAAGGTCCGGCACCCGTTCAATAAACGATAGCAAGAATTCTGAGAAAAGGTTGTCCGGTCGGGCAGCCTTTTTTTATTTATAATGCCGAGGCCCGGAAGATGATGTAAGCCACCATCGCAAACCGTGCAAAACGAACGGAAGAGTATAGGAGGTAGCGCCATATTCCGAAGCTGAATGTTCCGGAGATGAGACTGATCGTAGCAAACGGGACAGGCGTAACAGCTGAAATGATGATGAGCAATCCTCCCCATCGTTCATAATACTGAACATAATTCCGGACCTTCTTTGCACGCAGCCTGATCCTTACATAGGAGAAGTTCCGGATCCAACGCCCCATTCCGTAAGCGAGGATCCCGGCCAGGTAGGAGACCATGCTCAGAAACAATACATTCACTGCGAAAGGAATCTCTTCATGGGAAAGCGCCCAGCCGATAAATAGCTCCGGTGGAAGAATTCCGATGATGGTCTCTGAAATAAAAAAGACCAGGAATATCGGAAAGGGATTGGAGGTATAGGCTTTGATGGTTGCCAGCAAATCCTCCGGAACCAGGCGATTCCAGAAAATAATAACAATAACAACTGCAATCAACCATACAGCTGCACGCAAAATGTTTCTGTATAAGAACCGCCGGAACTCTGATGAATCCTTCATTTGCACAAAATACGGTAAAAATGTGTCCTGAAGGTGCCGGTCGGTGTTAATGAACTATAATTTAGGCAAACCTGTCATTTGATATGATCTTGCCTTCATTATGCAAGATGAACGCATTACTTTTGGGAAGTAAATCGTTATGTTGAGATAATGGTCCTGTTGAAACAGTTAGCTATGAAAAACATTCTTTTGATAATCCTGATGTGGTCTGCAGGTCTTTCTAATGTTGCTGCACAAAAGGCCATTTTCCCGGAACGCATACACGATTTTGGTGTGATCTATGAAGACAGCGGTTCAGTGAAGCACGGTTTTTTAATGATCAACAACAGCAATGGGGATATTGTGATCAATCAGGTAACGGCCTCATGTGGCTGCACCACACCTGACTGGACAACCGACCCTATTCCTCCCGGTGATACGACCATAGTCTGGGCGGTGTATGATCCGAAGGGGCACCCGGGTCCCTTTCAAAAACAACTCATCGTGTTTTCAACAGCAAGCGGTGAGCCGGAGATACTTCAAATCACCGGAACGGTTGAATCCCCCCGCCGTGTCAGGAGCGGAAGCCAGCAGGCTTTGGTTGTTGAGCCGTATGAGAAGTTTTATACATACGACAAGAAGGGCGTACCTGATGCGGACCCATCCTTCAACAAATTCATCACCGCCCTGGCAACATATCTGCCGGCTCCGAAAGGGGTGAAGGTGATCATTTCATCAAGTGCTTCTCATGTGCCTACCCATCGGTATCCTTCGAATGATGCCCTGGCAAAAAGCCGGGCGGATGCACTGAAGGCCAAGATTGTGGAAGAGTTGAAAAAACGTGGTGTGGATCCTGCTTCCGTAAGCTTTGAGTTCGAACAGATCGCAGTACAGGGGCCCGCTTACAAGAATGACTTTATTGAAAACAAAAAGGTTTACGAACAGTTTCAGTACGTGAAGGCACGTGCGGTCATACCCTGACCCCCATCACCAGGATATCATCCACCTGTTCGGAGCCATTCCGCCATTCATCCAGGTTTTCTTCCAGGATCGTGGATTGCTCTTCCATAGGAAGATGGTAAATGTCCATGAGCAGGCTCTTGAACCTGGCAGACATGAACTTTTTGTTGCGGGGACCGCCGAACTGGTCTACGTAACCATCTGAGAACAGGTAGAAGACGTCGTTCTCCTGTAACTTCAGGGTATGGTTTGTAAACGGCAGCGTTTGTTTGCCAAGGAAAATACCAATCGGGAATTTATCACCCTTTACCTCTCTGAAAATGCCATCCCTGATCAGGTATAGCGGATTGTATGCACCGGCAAATTGCAATTCCCGCGTTTGTAAGTTGATGGCACAAAACGTGATGTCCATCCCGTCTTTGGCGCTTTCTTCCAGGGAAGATTTCTTGAGCGAATTGGAGACCTCGGTGTTCAGGTTGTTCAGAATCTCAGCTGCATCTACTTTATCTCCGAGGTGACTGACCACCTGGTTGAGTTTGCTATGTCCCATGATACTCATGAATGCGCCCGGTACGCCATGCCCGGTGCAGTCTACCGCAGCGATCATCACGACATCTCCCTTTTGATCTATCCAGTAAAAGTCCCCTGAGACAATGTCTTTCGGACGGTAAAGAACAAATGCATCCGGAAGGAGTGATTTGACCACATCTTTAGGGGGAAGGATCGATTCCTGTATACGTCTGGCGTATTTGATACTATCGCGGATCTCGTTGTAGGCAAACTCCAGTTCGTTCTTCTGACGCGTGATTGTTTCCGTCCGTTCCGTGACTTTTTCCTCAAGGTGTTGCTGCGCCCGCTTGAAGCTCCGCACACGCCAACGTACCAGAGCATAGGCTATCAGGGCAAAGATGATGGCGCAAAGCACATAGAAATACCAGGTTTGCCAGGGCGGAGGAAGGATGGTAATCTGCATGGTCACTGGCATGTCATTCCATACCTTATCCTCGTTTCGGGCAAGCACCATAAAGGTGTAGTTTCCGGGTGGGATACTGGAATAACGTGCTTCCGTTTTGGAGTCATATGGCGACCAGTCTTTGTCCAGTCCTTCCATCTTATAATAGTAGATGATCTTTTCAGGTACCTTCAGACTGATGCCGATAAACTCAATGGTCAGGTGATTCTGATCATATGGCAGGGTGATGGAGTAGGGGACATTGTACAAAGGCCTCATGCTATCTGCATAGATCGAAAGGTCGAGATCCTTGAAGAACAGTTTTACCTTCGTGATATGCGTTTTGGGTGGGATTGAATTCTGGATGTCAAGTTCGGGGTCATATCTGACCAGGACAGAGGATCCGATCCATATCTTGCCGCGGCTATCCTGCATGATCGCTCCTGAATTGCATTCGATTCCCACAAAACCATCCAGTTTCTGATAGTGCCTGATGTTCTTGACATTTCCGAAATCGTTAAAAGAGATTTTGTTGAGCCCCATGTTTGTGCCTGCCCACAGATTTCCATCCCTGTCAAACATGAGCGACATGACCGCATTATGGCTCAAACCGTTGGTGGTGTTGATTCGCAGGAAATCATGGCCATCGTATTTTACGATACCATTATCCTGTGTAGCGATCCATAAGTTATCTTCTGAGTCGTGTGTGACCCACATCAGGTAGTCTGATGAAAGACCTTGCTGGGCATTGAGGATTTTGATGCCTTTTTTTGTCAGATGCAACAGGCCCTGTCCATCGGTTGCTACCCATATGCTGCTGTCACGATTTTCGGTGAAACTCATAGCCACCCGTTCCACGCCGTCCGCTTCTGTATAGTGACGGAAACTTTTACGATCGTAAACGGAGAAGCCATTCTCACTGTATGCGATCCACAACCGGTTCTGAGAATCGGTTTTTACCACAAAAACAGTGTTGCTTAATAGTCCGTCTTTTGTGGTAAATGTGCGAAAGTTTTTACCGTCATATCTTACCAGTCCATCCGAAGTACCGAACCACAAGATACCGTCCTGATCCCGGGTAATGGACCATACACTGTTGGAAGGGAAGCCATTGCTTTTGTTGTAATAACTGAAATGCAGACCGTCATATACCGTGATGCCCCGGCCAAGGGTTCCGAACCACATCCGCCCCATCTTATCCTCTTCAATGCCGAAAACGATCTTGCTGGACATGCCATTTTCATTGTCGTAATAATTAAATGCAAGGGATGGATACTTGATGATCCCAGCGCCGTTGGTGCCCAGCCATAGGGTACCCTGGGTGTCCTTCAGGAAGCAATTAACCGGATTGTCAATGAATGAATTGTCAGTGGGGTAGAGGGTCCATTTCTCCTTATGGTATATCGCATTTCCGATGCGGTTATAAATGAGGGCTACGCTACCGTTATTATCGGTGATCATATTATCGGGTACAGCTTCAGGCAACATATTGTTTTCAACCCTCGCAATTTGTCCATCCACCCAATGCAGCAGGTTTTTGTCGGTCAGGATCCAGATGTTATCATCCTTATCTGAAATGAGGGAACGTAACCGGGTATCCTTTAACTCTGCTTTTCCGATCATCACCTTCATGCGATGGTCATTGCTTCCTTCATCGATGAAAATCCTTTGAATTCCATTGGGGGTTCTCACCCAAAGGGCGTGGTCATGATCTTCGGCGATATCCAGAATGGTATCACTGAATAACTTTCCGTTGGTGATGAGCGGTTGGAATGAGTTCATGTTGAACTGAGTGGCTCCGGGCCTTTTGGGGTTGTAGCCCCATATCCATCCTCTGCTATCTTTGAACAGGTTGGTGATGGTGTCCCTGTGCAGACCATTACGGGTTGTCATCGGTTCATTGATGCCCATTTGCGGGTCGGCCTGGCAAATCCCGCCGGGTGTGGCAAGCCAGATTCTGCCTAGTGTGTCGCAGACAATATCGTATGCCATGTTGCCCGGAAGGCCCAATTTGTTGTTGATGATGGTAAACCGGCTTCCGTCGAAAACAGCAACCCCTGCAGCATACTCGGTAAGGAACCAGATCCGGTGGTCCGGGTCTTCATACATTTTGGTGATATGATTGTGCTGTAAGCCTTCCTTATTCGTGAAAACGGTAAACTGCATTCCGTCAAACCGGTTGACACCGCCTCCGTTCGTCGCAACCCATAAATGTCCGTAGGTATCTTCCAGCACCGCCTGTACCTGGGATTGGGACAGACCTTCTTCGTTCGAGTATTTTTTAAAATGATAACGCTGTCCATAAATCTGGGAGCTCCAGACTACGGTAATGAGGGTAATAATGAAATGGACACGGTTTTTAATCACCTGATTGTTCTAAGCTGTTCACCTCCGATTTCGAATACGGATTAAGGCATGTATACGAACAAGGACAGAAAGGGTTATGCTCATTGTGACAATAAGAAATGTTGTTTACTTTTGCCGGTCTCCGGGCTTTTTTAACAGACGGCCTGGGGTATATGGGACCTTAGCTCAGCTGGTTCAGAGCGCTTGCTTGACAGGCAAGAGGTCGGCAGTTCGAACCTGCCAGGTCCCACATGATCAGCACGAGTGTGGTGCAACAGCATACAGTTGTCCACGATACGCTTCCTGTGTCAACATTTCTTTTTTGCCCCGAAAAAATTATTACCTACATTTGGCTCGCGAACTGGTTCTTTGTCCACCAAATCTTGTGGGCGGAGAGAATAGGGAACCCGGTGTGAATCCGGGGCTGTACCCGCAGCTGTAAGTTCCATTTGGTTTCTGTAACCACGCCACTGTCCCGCACGTGCGGGATGGGAAGGCATCAGAAACGGAACGAGCCAGAAGACCTGCCAATCGCAACATATCATTTGGTGCTTTCGGGATAAAAGCAAAAATGAGACACGGGAAAAGCATCCCTGTATCTCGTTCTATGTCCATAAGCTCAGATGATCTTTTAAGATCATTGCTATGCGTTGTGTTATTTTTTGCATGTGTTTCATCGTTGGGGTAAGTCTTTCGGCCAAAGGGCAGGAAGTATTCGCGGATACCATCATCGATCTGAAATCGGTTGAGGTTGTAGCTAAAAGACGAATGCTTCAGGAGGTGGGAAGAAAGACCACGGAAGTGGATTCAGCGTCTCTTGCAAGGAATGCATCGCAAACCGTTGGTCAACTTGTTTCATCGGAAACAGGAATAGCCGTAAAGTCATACGGGTGGGGTGCTTTGTCGCTGCCTTCATTCAGGGGATCCGGTTCTTCACATACGGCCATCCTCTGGAACGGTGTGCCTTTGGCCAGCTCATCCAATGGGGTAGTGGATATGAACCTCTTGTCGGTTGCATTCTTCGACCGGATCCTGGTGCAGCACGGAGGAGGTGCTTCCTTATGGGGCAACGGAGCGATCGGAGGAAATATCCAATTGAATAATCGGGTGATCTTCGGTCAGGGGTGGCAGGGACGTTTCTGGATACATGGTGGAAGTTTCTTAAACCTCCATACCGGTTTTGGAACAAGCTATTCCAACGACCGGTATTCAGGAGGTTTTCGTTTGATTCATGGGGAAGCACAAAATAATTTCCCTTACATCAATACCGCACGTGCGGGAATGCCGAAAGAGTATTTGCAGCATGCCTCATCCCGTACCAATGGATGGGTCATTGATCAGGCCTTTCGAATCGGAGCACATCGCTTGTTGTTGCTGATTTGGGGACAGTACACCCACAGACAACTTCCGGCAAGTATGATCATGAAGGAAAGTCAGGCAACCCAGGAAGATGCCCCGATACGGTCCATGTTGGAATGGCAGTGGACATTAAGGAAAATACAGTGGTCCGTAAAAGCGGTAGGGTTGAGTGAATGGTTGATGTATACAGATCCATCCATCTCCACAGCAGATACCACCCATACCCGAACAGGTCTTCTGGAGTCGGAACTAACCTGGCGGATTCATCCGCAGCACCACATTCAAGGCGGAGTGAACGCCGGGAGATACATTGCGGCAACTCCGAATTATACGAATGGTGAGGTTTCTGAAAACCGGGCAGCCATTTTTTCAAGCTACAGAGGTCAAAGCAAAGCAGGCATTTGGAATTGGTCTGCTGCAACACGGTATGCCCGTGTTAGCAACGGGCAATACATGTTTACCTATCGCTTTGGTGGAGAAGTGAAGTTAAAACCAAAGTTCATTCTAAGGGGAAGCCTGTCCCGTGATGGCAGACAACCAACATACAACGAACGGTATTGGGTTCCCGGTGGCAATCCGGATATCCTGCCAGAGCGCGGGTGGGGAAGAGAACTCGGCCTGCATTGGCGTATGAACAAGGTAAAATCAGCGTACGAAATGGATGTGGCCTGGTTTAACAGCGCCATTGATCAATGGATCATATGGTTGCCCGCCACATCCGGGATATGGACACCGCGCAATCTTGTGAAGGTTTGGTCCAGGGGGGTAGAGGTTTCCGTTAATTTCGAGAAATCATTCGGAAAGCATAGCCTCTTCCTGAAAACCCACGGACAATGGGTGCGATCTACCCAGGAGGAAACCCAGGTCGGCAATGAAACTGCCTTGGGAAAACAACTTCCCTACGTGCCGGAGTGGATGGCGGGTGCCGGTCCGGAGTGGCGAAACAAACATTGGTCTGCAGGATGCGCTTTGCAATACCAGGGTATCAGATATACCGCTCCCGATCATACATCCTCCCTGCCCGGATATATGATGGCAGATGCGTTTACCGGTTGGAGAGGCCATGCGTGGGGCAGGGAACTGAGCTTGCAACTCAGATGCAATAACATCCTGGATAAAACATACCAGGTCATGACTTACTATGCGATGCCGGGAAGAAATTTCGGCATCAACCTATTCTATCAAATATTTAAATCAACATCCGAAAAACCTGAAACACCATGAAAAGTTTAATTGAATTTCCCGATCAGAAGTCCGGACACTTTGGCTCAATCAACAAGCTGTGGGTCGTATTGCTGGCCATGAGTATACTTGCTGTTGGCTGTAAAAAGAAAGATGATGAGGATAAAGATGATACCGTCACTCCATCGGCATACACTTCGGGAATTTTTGTCGTGAACGAAGGATTGTTTGGATCGGGTAGTGGTACGGTTTCGTTTTATAACCGGACCACAGGGGATGTGACCTCTAAAATATTTGAGTCCAAGAACGGCTTTCCTCTGGGAAATATCGTGCAATCCGTGACAGTAAATGATGACATGGCCTATGTTGTTGTGAACAATGCCAATAAAGTGGAAGTGGTTGAATCCGGCGACTTCTTATCCACAGCAACGATCACCGGTCTGGATGCACCGCGCTATGTTCTGGTCAATGGTTCAAGGGCATATATCACTGAATGGGGAAAAACGGGAAATGAAGGCGCCGTGAAAGTGCTGAACATTTTTAAGAATACCATTGATAAAACCATTTCAACCGGAAAAGGTGCAGAGCGGATGGCATTCCTGAACAACCGTTTATTTGTTGCATGTGCGGGAGGTTTCGGCAATGACAGTGTGGTCAGCGTCATCAATGCTCAGGTGGATACACTTCTTACAAACTGGGAAGTTGGCCCCAATCCGAATAGCCTTCAACTGGATGCCAATGATAAGTTATGGGTATTGTGTGGCGGCCGGTGGAAATCCGACAATAGTGCCATTGAGGCTCCGGCAAGACTGGTGCGGATAGACCCTTCCACCGGGAATGTAGAATTGACACTTCCGTTTTCCACTGCCTCTACCGCATCATCGCTGGTCATCAATGACGCAGGTGATAAACTGTATTATATGTTTAACAGTAAGCTGTATGCCCATGATATTTCATCTTCCACGCTGGCAGCGACACCATTGATCAGCCGTGGGTTTTATGGCCTTGGTTTCGACCCCGTGTCCAAATACCTGTATGCATGCGATGCCGGTAATTTTTCCTCGGAGGGGAAAGTGCTCCGCTATGAGGAGACAGGTGCCGTGGTCGACAGCTTCCAGGTAGGCGTGGCCCCCAATGGGTTCGCATTCCACTGAATTTAATTGATAGAATCAATATGTTTAACAAGGCAACAACCAGTCCGCAGGTTGTTGCCTTGTTACTTTTGTTACCAATTAAAATATCTAAATTTCGTTTCTTTAATAGGTGAAGCGATATATTTGTTTAAGATCTGAAGGTATCTCACACACCACACAAGTTAAGAGCTTGCATGATCGTTAAGGGTGATGTCTGCGACCATAAATATTCGTAACTTCTAAAAAAATATGACCATGAAACATGTGATCACTGTAGTTATGATTGCCGCTCTATCCGTTGCTTTAAGCAGTTGTGCCCGGAAGGGATGCACCGATGAGAATGCAACCAACTATGATTCAAAAGCCACGAAAGACGACGGTTCATGTATTGAACCTGAAGCTAAACCCGCCCATTTGACCGTACATTTTCATCCGATGGCCGGGATGCAGGATCTTGCATTCAATACCACATATACCGATGCGAACGGAAGGAAACTCCAGTTCACCCGCGCCTCATTTTATGTAAGCAGCGTTGTCCTCGGAGGGGATGCAGATTACAGTTTTGATGATTACTTGCTGGTGTCACCCTCAACCATGATGTATGAATTGGGTGATTTCACCGCGGCACATTACCATGAATTGATGTTTGATGTGGGTGTGGATTCAACCGCCAATCACAGTGACCCGTCCATCTATTCTGCCGGTCACCCGTTGGCATCCCAGAACCCGTCTATGCATTGGAGTTGGAGCAGTGGCTACATCTTTATTGCATTGGAAGGCAAAGTGGACACCACTGCCGCCATGAACGGTACACCGGATTTCGACTTCGAGATTCACGTGGGAACGGATGCTATGAAGCGCAGCATAAGTCTGAGTAAGCACCAGGATGTGGAAGAAGGTACCGATGTTACCTATACCGTGATGGTCGATTATCTGAAGTTCTTTGATGGAATTGATCTGAGGACGGACAATACCACACACACCATGGATAACATGCCGTTGGCTACCAAGGTCGCTGATAATGTGAGCAAGGTCTTTACGATTCAATAAACAATAAGGGGGCGCATGCCCCCTGCTTTTTTACACTATGAGAAACACGGGTAGAATATTTTTTGCTGTCATACTTGCTTTCGTTGCCGTAGCTTGTTGCAAGGAAGAGATGCCGGAAGATATCGATATGCCGCAAACAGGTACGCTGACCATTACATTTAAACCGGAGCATGCAGGTGCCGTCCTTCATCTGGACAGCAGCTATATTAATCGTGACAGTATCGGTTTCCGGATGGAGGTATTGAAGTTTTACCTATCGGATCTGCGCCTGGTCAAAGATGATATGAGTGAGGTCCAGGTGGCCGATGTGCTGCTTCTTGATATGGAGGATCCCGGTTCATTGGTGATAAAACTGGACGTAGCCCCCGGCCATTATCAGACCATTCGCTTCGGCCTTGGTGTGGACTCAACCCTCAATGCTGCCGACCCTTCGGTATACCCCGCTGGACATCCGCTCAGTATTTTTAATAATACCTATTGGACCTGGTCAAGCAAATACCGGTTTATTCTCATCGAAGGCAAAACCGACACGTTGAACAACGGCAACTTCGATTATTCATTTGTGTACCATACCGGACTTGATAGTCTGTACAGGGAAGTGGATCATCTTGTGTTGCCATTCCACATCACCAATGGCAATACTTCCAATATTGATCTGCATTTAGATGCGGACCGGTTGTTTTACGGAACAAACGATACCATAGATTTTGTCAGAGACAACATCACCCACACCACCAACAACTTTGAACTGGCACGGAGGGTGACCGACAATTTTATCGGCGCGATGTATTAACGGCCGGATATTGCTATGCGGACAAGGGTTGCGGTCATATTGGTAGTTGTAGTGGGCGGATTGGCCGGTTGCGCCAAGGATGCCGGGTTGGAGCCCGCCATAGACGATACCTATCATTTCTCATTGCCCGAAGGTTTTTCCGAGGTGCCTGTGCCGGCTGATAATCCGATGACCAAAAGCAAGGTCGCCCTGGGGAAAAGATTGTTCTTTGAAAAGATTTTATCCAAAGACAGCACCGTATCGTGTGGAACGTGTCATAAGCAGGCTATTGCCTTTGCCGATGACCGCCAGTTGAGCGAAGGTGTTGATGGCGGGACAGGCTTCAGGAATGCTCCCACCCTTGCGAACCTGGCCTATAGCCCCTTCTTTTTCATGGACGGCGGTGTTCCGACCCTCGAGATTCAGGTGCTGGCGCCCATTCAGGGAGAGGTTGAAATGAACCTGAACATGCTGGAAGCGGTTCAGCGGCTGCAGCAGCACCCCGAATATCCTGCACTGTTTCGCGAAGTATTCGGAAGAGAGCCGGATGCCTTCGGCTTATCGCGTGCCCTTGCTGCTTTTGAGCGAACCCTGATCAGCGGTGATTCCAGGGTTGACCAATACCATTTTCAGGGAGATAAGAATGCGCTGACACCTTCCGAGATACGTGGCATGGATATTTTTAACAGCGCACCTGCGAATTGTGCTTCCTGTCATTCCGGGTTCCGATTCACAAATGACCAGTTTGAAAACAATGGTCTTTACCTGACGTATGTGGATACCGGTAGGGCCAGGATCACATTAAAGGATTCGGACGTCGGTCGGTTCAGGGTGCCTACATTAAGGAATGTGGCACTGACACCACCATATATGCACGATGGTTCACTGGCTACCCTGGAGGACGTGGTTGAGCACTATGTGTCCGGGGGACAACCACACCGCAATAAAAGTTCATTGATTCAGGGATTCTCGTTGACGACCCAACAGAAGAAGGATTTGGTTAACTTTCTGGAGGCATTGACAGACACCAGGTTTATCAATAACTTTGAATATATGCCCTGACGCAGGAGTGTGTAAGCACGCTGACGGGTGGAGATAGTAGAAATGAAGAAGCGTATCAGCATAGCATTGATTATTGTTGTTGCATTGCTCGGAAGGGCATGCAAAAAAGATGATCTCATGCGCGATGATGATCTTACCATTATTAAGGATGAGGTCACGGGCACGCCTTACACCATTTTACGTCCTGCAGGATTTCCTGATATTCAGTTTCCGCCTGACAATCCCACAACGGTAGAAGGGATCGCGCTGGGGAGAAGGTTGTTTTACGATCCGATCCTGTCGGCAGACAGCACCTTGTCGTGTGCGGGTTGCCATGCCCAGAAGTATGCATTCTCTGATAGCGGCCGCCAGTTCAGCACAGGAATAGACAGCATAGAAGGCAACCGAAATGCATCAGCCATCATGAATGTGATCTGGAGTAAGGATTTCTTTTGGGAAGGTCGGTCCAAAGGCTTGGAAGAACAGGCACTTGAGCCGGTGCCCAATCCGGTAGAAATGCACCAGATGTGGCTCGACGCGGAAAAAAAACTAAATGCCCACCCGGAGTACCCGGACATGTTTTTGGATGCTTTTGGTACCAAGGTGATTACTTCGGACCTTGTGGTAAAGGCGATCGCCCAGTTTGAAAGGATCATGATTTCTGCAGATAGCCGCTATGATAAGATTCTCCGTAACGAGGACTTCTTTACAGAGGAAGAATTAAGAGGCAGGGAGATATATACCACTGAGAAAGGAGATTGCTTCCATTGTCACCCGGTGACTGGTGGATTGTTTATGGATAATATCTTCCATAACAATGGCCTTGATTCCGTTTTTTCCGACGTGGGCAGGGAGGCGGTAACAGGACTTGCCAAGGACCGGGGTAAATTTAAAACCCCCACACTGAGGAATATTGAGTTTACCGCCCCTTATATGCACGACGGAAGATTCAAGACGCTGGAGGAAGTGATAGACTTTTACAGTGAGGGTTTGGTAAACTCCGCCACCATTGACCCATTGATGAAAAATGTTCACAAAGGCGGAGTGCAGTTATCACCCGATGAAAAGGCGGATCTGATCGCTTTTCTGAAGACACTGTCCGACTACGGTTTTCTTTTCAATCCGGAACTTTCAGAACCATAATGGGATTGATATCAACATTAAGATGTTGATATCAAAACCGTTGCGTTAGTGGCATTTGTTTTGTTATCTTAATTAAAAAAGAGTTAATTTGTTCACGGATTGAAATCAATTCTTACCATGAAAAAAACCATCAGATCGTTTGTGTTGCTTGTAGTTATGTTAGCTGCGGGCATCAGTTCAAGTTCGGCCGGTGACTTCGAAGGTGTCATCGAGTTCGTAAAAATGACCACCACGGATACATCCAATTATGTGTATTATGTGAAGGGAGACAAGATCAGGATTGAGAATACGGTGAAGGGAGAAGTGAAAGGTGTGATGCTGGTGGATCTGAAGGAGAAAACATTGCTCGCGTTGAGCCCGGACAGGAAACTGTACATGGATGTAAACAACTCACCGATTGATCCGGGTACTAAAAGCGACTACGAAGTGATCAAGACAGGCAACAAGAAATCCATTCATGGTTATGAATGCGAACAGGTTCGTGTTCGGAATAAGGCAAAGAATACAGAAGTGACCTACTGGCTGGCACCAGGAGAGTTCGGGTTCTTTTTGAATCTGGTTACAACAGTCAACAGAAAAGAAAATGCGATGGTCTACTACCTCGTCCTGGACGGTGTGGAAGCCTCATTTCCCTTTTTGTCAGTTGAATATTCACTGCTCAGGGAAGAACGTACCCGTATGGAGGTGACAAAGATCACCAAGCAAGCCGTAGGCGACGATAAGTTCAAGGTGCCTGAAGGATACGTGAAGTTTGAGAAATAAAAGTTGCTCGGTTTTTTGGTAAACCAATGCAAAAAGCCTCCCGCACAACGGGGGGCTTTTTTTGTTCAGGAGAATCTGTTATATTTGACGATAAATCCGTCATTCCCATGATAAAAAAGTCGTCAACCGGACATGAGCCTGTACATTTTTTAGCAGGCAACATGCAAATTCTCCGGCAAAGGAAAGGGCTTTCCCAGGAGGAAATGGCCCTTGAATTGGGTGTGAAACGCGCCTCATTAAGTGGTTATGAACTCGGGCATGCCCAGCCCAATCTGGAGGTGTTGGTCGTACTGGCGGATTTGGTTCAGATCCCTTTGGATATTCTGATCAGGAAAGATCTCTCGGCACTTTCCGAGAAAGCCCTGACAGATCTTGAAAAGGGGGTTACCATTGACACGGATGGCAAGAAGCTACGGGTCTTATCGACCACGGTGGATCAGGATGGCCTCGAGAATATCGAGCTGGTGCCTGTAGAAGCCAGTGCCGGTTATACCCGTGGCTTCGCCGATCCGGATTATATTAAAGTGCTGCCCACTTTCAGACTCCCATTTATGCCCAGGGAAAGAAAGTACCGAACATTCCCGATCAAAGGAGATTCAATGCCACCCGTCTCACCGGGCTCATGGGTAACGGCATCCTTTGTGCAGAACTGGAACAGGATCAAGGATGGTGAACCTTGTATCATTATCACCCAGAATGACGGGATCGTATTTAAAATGGTGACCAATCAATTGGAAAAAGACAATACCTTCCTTTTGTGTTCCACCAATCCGGCCTATGAACCGTACGCGATCAACGTGGCCGAAGTAAGTGAGATATGGCGCTTCGAACATTATATCAGCGCAGAACTTCCTGAGCCTAACCTGAGCCGTGACGAACTCGCCCAGGCAGTCGTTGATCTTCAGCGTGAAGTAGCGCTGATCCGCAATACGATGAGGCCTAAAGTTTAGGGTGTATACGCTATTTGCGGATTCTGAATCCATTACATGCTTACCTTTGCAGGCATGCAAGCTGTTGCCGGTAACATCTGGAAATTATATGTCCTGAAAGTTTCAAGATGGTTCATGCTCTTCATGCCCATCTTCATCCTATTCTATGAAGACCTGGGCCTGACCCTGCGGGAGATTACACTGCTACAATCCGGATACTACCTGACCATTGCTATACTGGAAATACCATCGGGTTATTTTTCCGATCGCTATGGCAGGCGCAATACCCTGATCATTGGCACCACAGCCACATTTACCGGCTTTCTCCTATACACGTTCGCTTCATCATTCTTATGGTTACTCCTGGCGGAAATTTGTTTGGGCGTAGGCATGAGTTTTGTATCAGGAACAGATTCCGCCTTGTTGTTTGAATCACTGAAAGCCACTGGTAAGGAAGCCACCTATATCCGCCATGAAGGGAGGGTCGTATCTATAGGGAATTTTGCAGAAGGCCTGGCTGGTATAGCCGGAGGAATATTGGCAGGTATTAGTTTGCGTTACCCGTACATTGCTCAGTGTGCTGTTTCTCTCATCGCGGTTCCCGTAGCCTGGAGTTTGAAGGAAGCGGAAGTCACTGACCCGGAAAATAGAAAGATCACTCCTGTCAGAGAGATCCTGCGATTTCTTTCAACGGAAAATAAGGCGTTAAGTGCGGTGATGATGTATTCGGCGGTGCTTGGCGTTGCCACGTTGTTGATGGCAAAGATTTTCCTGCAACCGACCTTTCAGCGAATAGGTTTGCCGGTCTTTTGGTTTGGGTTTATGTGGACCGGTTTGCAATTCATTGTTGGTATCACCGCATATTTTTCCGGCCATCTGGATGATAAATTTGGCAAACGTACAATGGCATGGGTGATGCTGTGTGGCATCACCGGTGGATTTTTGTGCATGCCATTCTTTGGGAATTGGTACGTGTTGATATTGTTTTCGATCTTTTATGCCATCCGCGGATTGGCGACGCCACTGATGAGAAGCTATATCAATATCCTTTGTCCGGCAGGAATGCGTGCTACCGTCCTTTCCATCCGCAGTTTTGTAATTCGCTGTATCGCTGCGATAGCCTCCCCTTTTCTTGGCTGGTTAGCGGATGTATATTCGCTGGACCATGCCTTGTGGATGGCCGGAGGAATGTTTCTTGTCCTGGGAATCCTCACCCTGATATGGGTGATGGGTAGCGGTGCCCTTGCACAGCTGAACAAGTCCCGGAATTGATACGTGCTTTCTAGCTGTTCATGGAGACCAGGAACTCTTCGTTGGTCTTGGTATGCCTCATTCTATCCAATAAGAACTCCATGGCTTCCACCGCGTTCATATCGGACAGGTGATTGCGAAGCACCCATATACGTGGCAGTACTTCTTTGTCCAGGAGGAGATCTTCGCGACGGGTGCTTGACGTAACGATATCGATGGCAGGGTAGATACGCTTGTTGGAGATCTTTCTGTCGAGTTGCAGCTCCATGTTACCGGTTCCTTTGAACTCTTCAAAGATCACATCATCCATTTTGGAACCTGTCTCTGTAAGGGCAGTAGCGAGGATGGTTAATGAGCCGCCGTTTTCAATTTTCCGGGCCGCACCGAAGAAGCGCTTGGGTTTGTGAAGAGCGTTGGCATCAACACCACCGGAAAGCACTTTGCCGGATGCCGGTGAAACAGTGTTATAAGCACGTGCCAGACGGGTGATGGAATCCAGCAGGATCACAACATCATGTCCGCATTCCACCATGCGTTTGGCTTTCTCCAGAACAATGTTGGCCACTTTTACATGGCGTTCTGCAGGCTCATCAAACGTTGATGAAATAACCTCCGCACGAACGCTTCTGGCCATGTCTGTCACCTCTTCTGGACGTTCATCGATCAGCAATACCAGCAGGTAAACTTCCGGATGATTTTCTGCAATGGCATTGGCCACATCTTTCAATAAAGTGGTTTTACCGGTTTTTGGTTGCGCAACAATCAATCCGCGTTGTCCTTTACCGATAGGGGTAAAGAGATCCATAACACGGGTGGACAAGTTGCTTTTACGATGTCCGGTAAGCTGTAGCTTCTCAAACGGGAACAGGGGTGTCAGGTGATCAAAAGGTACGCGATCCCTAACGTAGTCAGGTTCCCTTCCATTGATCTTTTCAACTTTGATCAGCGGGAAATACTTTTCACCTTCCTTTGGAGGTCTGATGCTTCCCCGAACGGTATCACCGGTTTTCAAACCGAATAATTTGATCTGTGACTGGGAAACATAAATATCATCGGGTGAGGTCAGGTAGTTGTAGTCGGATGACCTGAGGAATCCGTAGCCATCAGGCATGATTTCAAGTACACCCTCACTAACGATGATGCCATCGAAATCGAACAGATCTTCCGGTGGTGTTTTTTTCTCCTGACGCTGCGGTCTCTGCTGTTGAAAGTTCCTTTGACGATCGTTATTCTGGTTGGAAGACCGGTCGCTGTGGTTCTGACCATTACTCTGAGATGGTTTTCCTCCCTCGTTTCTGGAGTGGTTGGAAGAAGATGGAGCTGATTCCGAACTTACTTTCTCCTGTTGTTCTCTTTTTTCCTCTGTGGGTTTCTCAGACCGTGGTGGCCGACTTTTCTCTTCAGCACTTGCTTGGGGAGACTGCTGTTTTGCTTCTACCGGTTTTTCTGTTTTTTCAGGAGACGGAGTGTTGGATGGTTGATCCGTGGTTGTCTCTTTCGCTTGGTCGGCTTTTTTTTCTTCCTTCATCGCGATTGTTGCGTTGGCAGTTTTTTGGGGAGAAATGGCTTGTTGGTCAAGTATTTTATAGATCAACTCCTGTTTGCGGAGTGCATTGTAATCAGGGATATTTAATGCTTTGGCTATTTCTTTTAACTCGGCGACCAGTTTGTCGTTCAGTTCAAGGATACTATACATGCCTTGGTAATTTTGGAATAAGTAAAGGGGTAAATTTTATGATTGAGTAGGATGATTTCAGTGCTGTATTGCGATCAATTCTTGTAATGAACAATAATGCCTTCCCGCGGTGCTAACCTTCCGTTTAAACTACTTTGTATGTCATTTGCTGGTTTTTCCCGCCTTTGAAATGCGTGCAGGAACTGAGTAAAGACAATGCAATATTACAAATAATTCATGGATTGCAAGTTGAGATCAAAAAAAAATTGTCAATTTCGCGCTCGTTATGTTGCAACGGATTCAAACTGTTTTTCTTATTCTGGCTGCGGGTTTTGTGATGCCTCTGCTTTATTTTCCTTTGGGCGAAGTTAAAATGGCAGAAGCTGAAGAAGCGGCTCCATTTTATGTATATGGATTAATGGACGGACTTAGCGGGAATGTAAAGTTATTCACCGTTCCGTTGTTTGTGCTGCTGTCTCTATCAATCCTGCTCTCATTTGTAACTGTATTGCTTTATAAGAACAGGACACGTCAGATGCTGATTGGAAGAATTATTCTGGTGGCCTTGTTGATCTTTCAGGTGGCGATATTCTACTACGCCTATGCCATCATCAGTCATAATGAAGCCTGGGTGTTTGAGATGTCACCGGTCACGGTACTTCCCGTTGTGTCTGTGGTATTTGTTATTCTTGCCCTTCGGGCGATCCGGAAAGACGAGGAGTTGGTTCGTTCGATGGATCGGATCCGCTGATGTTTTTTCTGGGCCACTCTACGATACTTAGTTCCTTCACCTTGCCCTGATCAATTTCCATCCGGATGGCGGTGATCACATGATGAATGCCATGTTTACCCGCAGCGCCCGGATTCACATGGAGCAGTTGCAGATTCTTGTCGTAAATCACTTTCAGGATATGCGAATGTCCGCAAATGAACATACCGGGAGGATCCTTTTTCAACCTTTCAACGATCCTCCGGTCATACCTTCCCGGATAACCGCCGATATGGGTCATCCACACATCCATTCCCTCGCAGTCAAACCGTAGCTCCTCTTTAAGCCGGCGGCGCATTTCTCCACTGTCGATATTTCCCCAGACGGCTCTTACGGGCTTCAAGGCCTCGATGGCATCCAGAACCGACTCCTTGCCGATATCACCTGCATGCCATACCTCGTCCGCCCAGGTGATATGTGGCATCAACCTCGGGTCAAGGTAGCCGTGTGTATCTGATATCAGCAGTATCTTTTTCATCGGAAGACTCCGGTCAAACGATTGGTATGCAGTTAGCCAACCAGGAACCTTAAACTTTCAACCTTAAACTTTCAACCTTAAACTTTTAAATCATCTCCATCGCTTCGGCTTCGACCCATCCTTCTTTACCGTTGGTGAGTCTTACCTTCATCCAATCCTGATCTTGCTCCAGTACATCACATACGGCACCTTCATGCAGGATGAACAACTCACTGCCGGTACCGTTCGGTGCAGCTCTTACCACAGCGGAGGAGGACATGATGACGCCAGAATCCGAACGGTTAATCTGATGCAGTCTTCCTGAACCGGCTACCCATGCAATGATGGTAAAAGTGACCAACATACAGGACAGGTAGAAAAGATTGCGTGCAATACGCCGGTTCTTCATCAGCAGGTAAAGTGAAAATCCGCCGGCTGCCAGCCATTCAAATAAGAGTGTTATCCATGCCCATCCTGCAGGCTGAAACAAAGATGTGAAACTTTGAATCCATCGTTGGTAGAAAAGGGTTGGGATGACCTCGATGCGGTCGCGGGTCTGTGCACTGATCCACTCCAGGTTGTTGCGGGCATCTTCGTGTCCCGGTTCCAACTTCAGGGCCTTCTCGTAGTATAGAATGGCCTTCCCGGTTTGCTTAAGTTTGGTGTATGCATTTCCGAGGTTGTAGTATAAATCGGCACTTTGGTATCCGTCTTCATATACTTGTTCATAGGCTTTGATGGCGTCGCTGTACTTGCCTTCCGCATAGTATTTGTTGCCTTCTTCAAACGAAGGATGTGCAATGGCTGATAACGCGGTGAAGAGCAAGGCAAGCGTATGTATGATCAACCGTTTCATTGCAACTGGTTTTCAATTTTAGCGATTACCTGGATCGATTGCTCCAGGAAGTTCTCCAATTCACCGATACTGCCGGGAGGTGCATAACGTGCCATTTCACATTGCCCGATCAACCTGCCGAGTGAAGCAACCGTATCATCATCTACGCCTCCGGATTTGAGAGAATCAAGGGCCTTTTCCATAGACAGATCTGCCGGTTCGATGCGTAACCGGTGGCCTACGTAGTTCCACAATGCCTTGTGGACTTCTTCATAATAACCTTCCTTTTGATTTGCTTTCAGCAGGGATTCCGCTTTGGCCAATCTTTTACGTGCCATTTTCCGAGCCTTCCGGCTTTGGCTTCCCTGTACATCGGCGTCTTCGCGCTTTCTTTTCCGGGCATATCCGATCAGCCAGAACAACGCCAGCACCGGTAAACCTGACAGTGCCAGGTGGGTGGCGGATGCGAAGAAATTGTTGTCAATGGAAGCAAGCTGGCCATTTCCGGTGTGAATATAACGGATGTCATCTCCGATCATTTCCGGTTGTCCGGGTGCACGAACCGCATTGGTATGGGGTGCGCTTCCGGGTTCAACTTCAATGACAAATTCCGGGGACTCCAGGGTTACGTAACTGGATCTGACCGGATTGAAATAGTGAAACGGGAATGATGGAATGGTGATCTTTCCGTCCCGTCGCGGGATCAGCACATACTCGAATTTTACACTCCCGGAGATGCCATTTTCATTGATGGATATGTTCTCGGATTTCTTCGGGTCGTAAACCTCAAAAGATGCCGAGAAATCCGGATGGGGCGTTTCCAGTAACTGTAAATTGCCGTTACCGGAAAGCGTAATGGTAAGCGTAACAGCTTCGTTTGCTTTCAGGCGGTTGCGGTCCGTTTCAACTTTCATGCGCAGATCACCCACTGCACCGGTAAACCCTACCGGCTTTCCTTCCTCCGGCAAGGGCTTGATGTTAAACCTCATCGGGGGGGTCTTTACCGATCTGGGAACGTTTCGGGTGGGTGTGCCGAATATGGCATCCGCCCACGACCGGCGCCCTGGAATAGCCTCTTGCACATAAAAGGTGGTAGAGATGGCGGGGATCTCGAGTTGACCGGCTTTCTGAGGCACAAGGATGTCTTTTTGCATACGCCACCTGGTGTATCGGACACCGTTAACAGATACGGGTTCTCCCGGCTTTCTGACCGGTGGTACGGTGAAGTGGAGGAAGCCGTCTTTTTGAATGTCAAAGGGTTCGAAATTCCCGATGTTTACTTTGCTGTAGAGGTAGCATGATAAGGTCAGTACTTCACCGACATAGGCGGAGTTTTTTGAGCTCTCCAGTTTAAGGAAAACATCCTTGTCTCCTGATTCGGCAACAGCGCTGCCTGAGCTCGCTGCCTTGGTAACCTTAACGCGGATCGTTTCTGTCTCATATACTTCTCCCTTGACCTTAATGGATGCGGGCGGAATAACCACTTCACCTTCCTGCTTGGTTTGGAGAAGGTATTTCATTGTCCATTTTTCAGATACCTGTCCGTTGATATTATAGCTTTGCCGGCTAGGGCCGAGCTGCTGAACCACTTCGATGCCTGCCACGCTGGGAGGCCGGAAGTCACTACCCATGGAATTCAGCTCATAATTCAACTGGAAGTATTCACCCACACCCACCTGGTTCTTGTCTACACTTGCCTGGAACCTAACCTGCGCATGCAATCCTGTGCATGCCATGGCTAGCAGGATCAGGATGTATCCGGTCAACCTCAATATGTGATAGCGGCTTTTCATTTACCAGTCTTTCGCTACAGGTACTTTTTTGCCTTTGATGACTTTTTGTTGTTCATCTAATAATTTCTTTTCCTCATACTGCAAAGCATCCAGCAAGCGCTCGGCATCTTCCCTGGATATCTTATCGGGCTTATCAGGTTTATTTCCCTGTTTCTGTTCATCGTTCTTCTGGCCTTCCTTTTCCTGTGATTCCTTGCTGTCCTCCTGATTCTTTTTCTCGTCCTGCTGATCTTTTTTGTCCTGCTGATCTTTCTTGTCCTGCTGATCTTTCTTTTCGTCTTGCTCTTTTTCCTTTTCTTTTTCCTGTTGGTCCTTGTTCTCTTCGTCTTTTTTGTCTTTATCCTTATTCTCCTGATCCTGTTTTTCCTGATCCTGCTGTTGCTGCTTCTTTAGCAGGGATTGCGCATAAGCCAGGTTGTACTTGGTTTCCGGATCATTCGGTTGAAGGCGCAAAGCCTGCTTATAGGCTTCAATGCTTTCTTCCAGTTTCCTGGATTGAAGGTATGTGTTTCCAAGATTATGGTAAACTTTTCCTTTGAATGCCTCATCTCCCTTTCCTTCGCTGGCCAGGCTCCTGAATTGTTGGGCGGCTTCTTCATATTTCTTTTGTTTGTAATAGGCATCGCCAAGGTTGAATCGTGCCTCCCGGGATTCCGGATTTTCCTTTTGGGATTTCTGATACGCTTCTCCGGCCTTGTCGAAAGCCTGCGCTTCATAGTGTTTATTGCCTTCCCGGATATATTTCGCATCGTCCTGAGCAAAGGATGTAGCTGCTCCCGCCAACAGTATCGCCAGCCAGAGCAAAGAGGGAATCCGTCTCATATTGTCCATTTGTCGAACCATTTGCTTCGTTTTTCCGGAATCAGTGTTTCCGCAACCAGCAGGATAAGTGCCGCCCATAAGAGATAGTAAAACCGGTCTTCATAATCGGTGAACAACCTCGTGGCGATCTCACCTTTCTGCAATTTACCGATCTCTTCAAGAACGCGTTTCGCAGAACTTTCGCTTCCGGTATATGTGATATAGGATCCCTGGCCGGCAGCTGCGACCTCCTGTAGCATCGTTGCATTCATGCGTGTCACCACCGTATTGCCTTCCTGGTCTTTCCGATACCCGACCATGTTTTTTCCACGGTATATGGGGATGGGGCCACCGTCAGGTGAACCGATGCCCATTGTAAGGATGATCACATTGGCTTCGTTCGCCTCTTTGGCTGCTTCAATGGCATCATCTTCATGGTTCTCCCCGTCACTGATCACCAGGATGGCTTTGCCGTGATCATTGTCTTCACTGAACGCTTCCATGGATGTGCGGATGGCATCACCGATGGCGGTGCCTTGCGTGGGGATAAGTTCCGTATTGAATGTTGACAGGTACAGACGGGCGGCAGCATAGTCGGACGTGATGGGAAGCTGTGTATATGCTTTGCCTCCGAACACCACGATACCGATCCTGTCTCCCTTCAGTTTTTCAACCAGCCGGGATACCATTTGTTTTGCCTGCTCCAGTCTGTTGGGTTTGACATCCTCTGCCATCATACTATTGGAGAGATCGAAGGCCACCATCAGGTCAATCCCTTCCTGTTTCGCCTCCTGAAGCTTCGAGCCGAGTTGCGGATTGGCAGCGCCCAGGATCAGCAAGGCGAAAGCCATGATCAGTAAACTGGTTTTTATCCAGGGACGGGTACGTGATCGGTCAGGTGCCAGGCGATCAGTCAACTTCTCATCCGTAAAGCGACCCAGAATCCTGCGCCTGATCCGCACGCCGAGGATTGCAAGAAGAAACAACAGGGCGATGATCCAAAGCCCGTGCAGAAATTCGCTATGTTCAAAACGGAACATCAGGGTGTGCTTCTGAACAAGGTTTGACTAAGGATGAATTCAGCCAGGAGCAATCCGATGGCTAGCAAGGCAAGGGGTAAAAATTCCTCACCTTTCTCGGTAAATTCGGTGACATCGATCTTTGATTTTTCCAGCTGATCGATTTGCTTGTAAATCGTGCGGAGCTCATTTTCATTCTGTGCCCGGAAGTATTGACCGCCCGTATTGTCAGCGATACTTCCCAGGACCTTTTCATCAATCTCTACCGGAACCATATCAAATACCACTTTCCCATCCGGCCTTTGCCCGATCGGACCATAAGCCATCCCTTTGGTGCCTACGCCAATCGTGTACACCCGGACGCCCATGGTCTCTGCCAGTTCGGTAGCTGTTTCAGGCGTGATGGAACCGCTATTGTTCACACCGTCGGTAAGGAGGATTACCACCTTGCTTTTGGCTTCACTTGAACGCAGTCTGTTTACTGCATTGGCCAGCCCCAATCCGATGGCAGTGCCATCCTGAAGCAGGCCAACGCGAATAGAGCCAAAGCGATTGATCAGGATTGAATGGTCGGTTGTAAGCGGGCACTGCGTAAAGCTTTCTCCGGCAAAGACCACCAGGCCTATCCTGTCATTTGGTCTTCGTTCGATGAATTCCGATGCCAGTCTTTTTGATGACTCCAGGCGATCCGGCTTGAAATCCCTGGCCAACATACTGCTGGAAATATCCATGGCAACAACAATATCAATTCCTTCCGTTGATATGCTTCGCTGACTGAGACTGGATTGTGGCCTGGCCAAAGCCGTGATGATAACAGCAAGCGTGAGAAGCCGGAGAAAAAACGGAACATGAACCAACCGGCTTCTTAATCCTGCTTTTTCCCGTGGGATATACGGCAATGAAGATAGGATCAGTGCAGGACGGGCATGCCTGAGTTTGCTGAAATACAGAAATACCAGCACCGGAATGAGCAGGAGGGCAAGGAACACCCAGGGATATGCAAAGGTTATATCCTTCATGGGTTTTGATCCTCCTGATTGGTTTCCAAAAGATCAAGCCGTGTTGACATTACAAATTCCCGGGCTTGCTTCAGACTTAGTTCGTTTTCCGATACGAGTGGTTTCAGTTTAGCGAACTTCACCATGTCTGCCAGAAGAAACACGGGCCGGATCTTTTGTTTGGCCTGATCGTCGATGGCAAGGCTGCGCATGTGCGTGAGCAACTCATCCGATGTCATTTCCATGGCATGCAAATCAAACTGCTCTTCCAGGTATATACGTATGATATCGGTCAGCTTGCTGTGGTAGGTTTTATGTTGATCATTCTGCCACAGCTTTTCTTCTTCCAGCTGTTCCAATGCCACCAATGCTTTTTCACCGGGAGGTATTGGGAGGGGAGGCGGAGCGGACACAGTGACCGGAGGCGGTGCCTGTTTTTTTCTTTTCAGGTAGTAAATGACCAGCGCAATCAATAGCAACAGGACCACGCCTCCGATGATCAGTTCTTTGAGAATTTCTTTGATAGAGAATGGTTTTTCCAACGGAGCCTTGATATCCCTGATGGCCTGTGTTGTATCTACCTGGATGGTCAGGACATCAAAAAATAATGCGTCTGTTTGTGCGATAGAAGAGGTGTCGGTGTGGTACCTGAAAGTGAACGGAGGGATCATGTAATGCCCGGAATCAAAGGAGGTAATGAGGTAGGCGCGTGATTGGATGATCTCTTTCTCGTTTCTGGATAAGGCGGTGTCTATGCCTGAGTCTTTCAGAACTTCGATGCCGGTGATGATGGTGTCTCCTACCGTTGGCCATACCACGGTTTTATTCACCGGGTGTTTGACCTTGATATGCAACCACACCTGGTCTCCAATCACCACTTCGCTGGTATCTATGCGTGCGATGGCATTGAAATCCTGCCCTTGGGCGATGCTGGAGGACAGCGTGTACAGAACAAGGAATGATATGATGGTGCGCGTCATCATCAGG